>JBFKXH010000008.1:0-17284 GCA_041638175.1 Thermoplasmatota archaeon | reverse complement strand
CGTCTGGCCGACCGCCTTGAAGCTGAAATACCGCCCCCCAGTGGCCGGCTCGATGGCAAAGCGCGACTACTACGAGGTGCTCGGGATCGAGCGCGGCGCAGACGAGGCGGCCATCAAGAAGGCGTACCGCAAGTTGGCCATCAAATACCATCCCGACCGCAACCAGGAAAGCGGCGCGGAGGAGCGCTTCAAGGAGGTCAGCGAAGCCTACGCCGTGCTGTCCGACCCGGAAAAGCGCCAGCGGTACGACCAGTTCGGACACGCCGGAATCGACCAACAGTACAGCACCGAGGACATCTTCCGCAACACCAACTTCGGCGACATCTTCGGCGGCAGCGGCTTCGAGTCGATCTTCGACATGTTCTTCGGTGGCCATGGCCGAGGTCCAAGCCGCGGCCGAGATCTGCAGATGACCACCACCATCACCCTGGAAGAGGCGTTCGCCGGGACCACCGTGCCCGTCGAATACCGCCGCCTGGAGAATTGCGAGCGGTGCCACGGGGAAGGGGCCGAGCCGGGCAGCAAGATCTCCACCTGCGACACCTGCGGTGGTCGGGGGCAGGTCCAACGGCAACAGCGGACCCCGTTCGGCGTGTTCAGTCAGGTCGGTGCCTGCCCGTCATGCGGCGGAGCGGGCCAGACCATTTCGGACCCCTGCCACACCTGCAAGGGCACCGGCCACGACCGCATCCTCAAGAAGGAACGGGTCAAGATCCCGGCTGGCATCGAAGACGGGATGCAGGTGCGGGTCAATGGCGCCGGCGAGGTCGGCGGCAAGGGCGCACCCCACGGAGATCTTTACCTGGAGGTCCGCATCAAGTCACACCCGGTCTTTGCTCGCCACGGCGCCGATCTGGTCACGGAACATGTGCTGAGCATCCCGCAGGCCGTGCTTGGCCACCAGTTCACGTTGGAGACCTTGGATGGTGAGGCGACCGTCCAGGTGCCCAAAGGCAGTGAATCGGGCCATGAACTCCGGTTGAAAGGGCGGGGCATGCCGTTCTTGCGAGGCAACGGTCGCGGCGACATCCGGGTCCGCCTGCGCGTCGAGACCCCCAAGAAATTGTCCAAGAAAGCCCAGCAACTTTTCGAGGAGCTTGCCGACGAGCTCGAGAAGCCAGGGTTCTTCGACCGCTTCAAGGGTTGATCGCAGGAACCACGACCCGCAAGGCATTCTTTCGTGACTTGGCGGCAAACGCCATATAGGGTCCATTCAGGTGGTGACGCGATGAACGTGCGGGTCGTGCTCTGCGCCCTCCTTGCCACAGCGCTGGCCGGGTGCGGCGACGGCGAGCCCGCACCACCTGCCCCCTCTGGGCAGATCGACGGCGCGGTCGTCGACCACCTGATGCAGCCCTACGCCAAGGCCAAGGTGCACCTCGTGGAACTGGACCAGTGGACCGAGACGACCCCTCTTGGTGGCTTTTCGTTCTTCCAAGTACCCCCGGGCTTCCACACGGTCGAAGTGGTCATCGAGGGCATCGGCGAAGATCGCCAATTGGTGCTCGTCGAGGTCAACGAGTCGGCCAAGCTGATCCTGCAAGTGTACAATCTGCCCGAACCGGGCCCCTACGTGTCCGACCTGGCTCACCGTGCCCGCGTCCAGTTGGCCCAACCGGGGGCAACGTGCGACGAATGCGGCTGGTCCGCCAAACTTCATGAACCCCCCGCGGCCGTCGTCATCGCGGCCGTCTGGGACCCGACCTTCGCCCCTGGCCTGGAGACCCATGTCATCATGGAGGCCTTCGACGAGCACGGGCACCGCATCCTGGCCCCGATGGGGCACGCAGAAGAAGTCGAGGAGAACGGCGTCACCATGCTTCGTTCCGTCTTGCCGGGCAGCGCCATCCCGGACGACGCCCACCGCATCTCGGTGGTCATCAAATTCGATCCAAAAAACGACGCGCCGCAGGTGGATTTCCAGATGGAGAGCTTTGTCTCCATCCATTATGGCATGTCGGACGAGACCGTGGCGCTTCTCGGGTAGGCCCCGAAGGTTCTTCAAAAGGGGCGGCTTGGGCCGCAACGGCCATGGCCATCAAGAAGCGCGACCTGGAACAATTGGCGGCCCGACTCGGTCCGGACAGCGTCCTGACCTCGGAGGCAGACCGGCTCGTGTACAGCACGGACGTGGGCGCCCCCCCGGCCTTGGTCGACCTGCTGGTCAAGCGCCGCGCAGATGCCGTGGCCCGCTGCCGGACGATCGAAGATGTGGAGACCGTGGTCAGCTTCTGCAAGAAGCGCCGCATCCCCATGACGCCCCGTGCCGCAGCCACCAGCGCCCTCGGGGGTGCCGTGCCAAAGCGCGCCGGGATCGTCCTCGACCTGACCGGCATGCGCAAGAATGCCACCATCGACGAAGCCGGCATGACCGTCTCGGTGGATGCAGGCATGGTCATCCAAGACCTCCAGGACAAGCTCAATGCGGTGGGCCTGGAACTGCCTTGCTACCCGACCAGCGGCTTGTCCGCCACCATCGGCGGTTTCGTCGCCATGGACGGCCACGGCATCGGCAGCACCCGTCACGGCAATGTGGGCAAGCACGTCGTCGAGCTCGAAGGCATCGGTGCCGATGGCCAGCGATTCCATGCCCGCGACGCGGAGCAGATCGCCTTCTACCTCGGCATGGGCGGCAGCACCGGCATCATCACGACCATCAAACTGCGCGTGGTCGAAGCGAGCAAAGACAAACCCATCATGGCCCTGTTTGCTCGCGAAGCCCAGGTCCAGAGCTTCTTGGAAGAGGCACAACGCTTCCCCACGAAGCACATCATGTTCCACAACAGCGACTTCTTCTCCCTTCGCCTTGAGGCCCAAGGCAAGAAGAAGAACCCGTTCGCTGGCAAGTTCGGCGTCACGCTCTGCTTTGCCGAGGGCGACGCCGACAAGAACGCGGAGGCCCTCGAACGCATGGTCGAACGCCACGGCGGCAGCCTGGCCGATGAGAAGGCCGCAGCCGAGGAATGGAGCGAACGCTTCTTCCCCATTCGCGCCAAGCGCCTCGGCCCGAGTCTGGTGGCCGGCGAGTCGATGGTCCCCGTGGCCAACCTGCGGCTGTACCTCAAGCGCCTGCGCGACAAGGTCTCCGTGACCGAATTGGCCGTGGAGGGCCATGTCACGGACGACGGCCGCGTCTACTTCTTCATCTACACCTTGGACGACGAACGCCGCCCCACCTACCCGCTTGGTTGGGGCACCAGTGCATGGATCGTCGCGCTGGCCAAGAAACTCGGCGGCGGTGCCTACCACCCGGGCGTCTGGCTCCAATGGGAAGCCAAATCGGTGTTCGGCAAGATCCGCTACAAGAAACTGAAGGCGCTCAAGAAGCAGGCCGACCCACGCCTGCTGATGAACCCCGGCATGGTCTTCCCCCTGCCTGCGCCGATCCCCGAGTTCGTCCACAAGATGGCGATCAATGGACCCACGCCGGCACCGAGCCTTGGCTTCCAACTGGCGGCCGGCAACCCGATGCTCCAGCGCCCGGGCCTCGCTTCCGGGTGGATGGCCCGCTCGTACCGCCGCCACAAGACGCTCGGCGTCGAGGCGGCCGACGTGGCGGCCGACATGGCCCGCGGCGAAGGTGCGCTCGGCATCCACAGCAACCTGCTCTGGGGCTGTGACATTCCGAGCCTGCAGGCCATTCCCAACCCGGGCGATCTGCCCATGACCCAGACCGTCCGCGGCAAGATGGTCCTGGCCAAGGCGTTCGCCGCCGGCAAGATCACCGACCCCTGGACCTGCAAAGTGGCCATGGACGTCGCCGACCCGAGCCCCGAAGAGGCGTCGGTCTCCAGCGAATATGCCGAGGTGCTCGCGGCCCTGGACAGCTTCCGCCAGGCGCTCCAGAACGAAGGCGTGGAACTTGAGGTCAAGGCGGTCGAAGTGGTCGAGGAGGAAGAGGTCGTCGAAGTCAGCACCGCTGGCGAAGCCAAACCCGGCCTGGACATCGAGGCGATCAAGGAGCAGGCCAAGAACACGCCCGAAGCCGACAAAGCTTGGGTCTTGGCCGCGGACTGCATCGTGTGCAATGGCTGCGAGAGCGCCTGCCCGACCAACGCCGCCATCGTCACGGACATCGCCCGTGTCGATCGGGACCTGTGCATCGCCGATGGCGCCTGCTTCGACGCCTGCCCGACGGATGCCATCCGGCCTGGCGCTGAAGACGAGAAGACCTCGGCCGGCTGGCCAGAAGGCAGCCGGCTCGCGGGCAAGTTCGGCGTATGAGCTCCGGGCGCAACGGCGCCCTTGCAAAATACCGCGGCCTGGTCCCCACGGCACTTGCTGCGAGCATGCTGACGCTGGTCGCCGTCGTGCTTTGGATCGCATCCCGACGCGATCTGGATCTGGCACGCGCTGTGACCGAAGTCCCCTGGGCGTGGCTCCCCGCAGCCTTGGCATTGCACATGGCGGCACATGCCTTCTGGGCCGCGCGCTACGCGCTGGTCGCACAGACGTTCGGATTGGCCCTGTCCGGGCCACGCGCCCTACAGATCGTCACCGCAGGCGTCTTTGCTGGCGCCGTGACCCCCGGCAAGATCGGCGGCGAGGGTCTCAAGCTGGCGATCTTGATGCGTCGTGGCGTTTCGGCGACCCGGTCGGGGCGGTTGCTGCTGACGGATCGCGCCATCGACCTGGTCTTCTTCATGGTGCTCGGCTTGGTCGCGGCGGCCCTGCTGCCGCCCCTGTTCGGGTCCGATGGGCAAGCGGCGCTCGGTTTTGCCATCACCGGCAGTGCGTTCCTTGCCTTGTTCATCGTCGTGTTGATCGGGTTGCTGGCTTTCCCGGAGACCACGTCAAGCCTGTTGCATCGCATCGTTGCGGGATTCGCCAGGCTTTTTCGCCGCGAGCCACCGGACCTGGTCGAACGCGTCACCCACTTCCTGGATGAGGTCCGGCACGGCGTCGCCGATGCCCTTGGGCGCCGGCCCGGATTGATGGCTGCCGCCATGGCGTTGACCGCCCTGAATTGGATCGCCGAATACGGCGTACTCTGGGTCCTGCTTCAGGCCATGGGGCATGACGTGCCATTCTGGGCGGTCTTCTTTGCCGGCATCATTCTGACCATGGTCTCCAACATCCCCATCACGCCAGGCGGCACGGGCGTCGCAGAAGTCACGGCGCTCGCGCTCCTGACGCCCCTGGCGCCCGGACTTTCTCCGCTCTTCGTGGTGGCCTGGCGCGGCGTGACGTACTACTACGACATCGTCGTGGGCGGGTTCGTCGCCACCTTCACGGTCCCGGGTACAGCGGCCTTAGAGCACAGCCCGGATGCGGGATAGGCCCTCTTCGATCCGCTCGGTGCTTGTGGCGTAACTGAACCGCAGGCATCCGCGGCCGCCCTGACCAAATGCGCTGCCTGGCGTCGGCGCCACGTGCGCCTCTTCGATGAGCCGCATGCACAGCGCTTCGTCATCTTCCGTATCGAACCTGGGGAACGCGTAGAACGCGCCCTGGGGCTGCGGGCAACTGACCCCCGGCAACCCATTGAGCCCATCCACCATCACCTGACGACGTTCCCGGAACGCCTCGCGCATGGTGGTGACGCTGTCTTGGGGCCCGGTCAACGCGGCCAAGGCACCATACTGGGCGAAACTGGTGACCATGGTGACGCTGTGGCTTTGGAGCTTGTTGATCTGGGCGAACGCCGCCTCGGGTGCCACGAGCCAGCCCGTGCGCCACCCGGTCATGGCGAAGCTCTTGCTGAGGCCATCGATGGTGATGGTCCGCTCGAACGCGCCGTCGATGCTCGCCGGACTCAGGTGCTTGCCTTCGTAGATGAGCTGCTGATAGATCTCGTCGGTCACGATCCACAGGTCGTGATCGATGGCCAGTTCCACGATGCCGCGAATGTCCTCTGGGTCGTTGACCGCGCCCGTCGGGTTGCTCGGGCTGTTTAGAAGGATCATCTTGGTGTCCTTCGTGATGGCCTCTGCCACCGCGTCGGCGCGCATCTTGAATCCGTCTTCCAAGGCACAAGGGACCGGCACAGGGGTCGCTTCAGCCCACCGCGTGATGGGTTCGTAACTGACCCATGCAGGATCGGGCAAGATCACCTCATCGCCTTGGCCAGCCAACGCCAAGAAACTCATGGCCACGGCCTGCTTCGTGGGAGTCGCCAGGACGTGCTTCGCCTCGCATGGGATACCATTGGTCTGCCGGTGGTAGTCGGCGATGGCCTCCCGGAGTGGCATGATGCCAGGGCCGGGCGTGTACTTGGTGTGGCCCGCATCCAGGGCATCCTTGGCGGCTTGCTTGACATGCTCCGGCGTATCAAAATCGGGCTCGCCCACACTGAAACCGATGACATCGTGGCCAGCCGCTTTCATTTCTGCGACCTTGCCGGCGATGGCCACCGTGGCACTTCCGACGATACCGTCCATGCGGTGTGCAAAACCAGGCACGGGGGAAGGAAGCTCGGCGCAGTCAAGAAGGCGCCGGCTAGGGAGCGTCCCTTGTCATGGAGTGGAGCCGGTACGCGCCATCGACTTCGAAGGTCACCGTGACCGGCAAGACCCCTTGGTTCCGCCAGAGCATACTGTACACTTCATTGGCCGGCGCCACGAAGCGGCCGTCCAGGGCGGTCGCTGTGGTCTCGATCGGACGGTCGGTGGTGCCGTTGCTGTGGAAATGCACGTTGAAGTAGACCTCCGAGGACGCGCTCCAAGTGAAATTGAAGAAATCACCAGGCACCATGTTCAGGTTGATCTCTGCAAAATCATTGGCAGGCACTTCGTAGGTACCGGATATCGGGCCGTAGGGTTGACCGAGCCTGGCCTCCACGGCCAGGTCAAAGTCCGCGTCCACCCCTCGTTCGATGGAGACCACGGCCGTCCACATGCCAGGCACGACGTCGTATGTGGAGGTCACGTAGCGATGGCTGTCGCTCTCGCCCCATCCGTTGCCGTTCTCTCGGCCGCTGGGGTCAAAGAAAGCGAAATCCAACACAGCGCCAGGGGTGGACCATGTGAGAATACCTTCCACCTCCGTGGTTCCGTTCGGCACCTCGAACTCGAACCGTTGATCATCATCCATGTGGCTCAAGAATTCGCTCGACCACTGAAAGTCGGCACCTTCGTAGGGTGCTTCTGGGATCACCGCGTCGGGCCGTGTAGACGCTTCATTCACTTCTTGCGCGCAACCTGCCAAGGCTACGACCAAGACCATTGCCAGGGCCTTCATGAGCGTTCCAAGTACACCCGGTTCATGGGCGTTTCCTTGACCGCGACGTAGGCCGGCACCCCATGGCAAGCACTCATCAAGCATGCCGCCGGTCGCCCCGCGTGGTCGGTATCGACGGCATCTCCGGCGGCCCCGAAGGCCCGGTCATGGACGATCCAAAGCCAGGCGGCCCGCCCGTGCGGCAGGCCTTGCCCAAGCGCCCAAAGAACGGTTCCACGTTCTTGGTGGTCAAGACCGAATCTTGCCCATTCTGCCACCAGACCATGGCGTTCCTGAAGGCCCTGCACGAACAGCGCGGCGATTTCGACGTGGCGGTCCTGGACGCATCGGCCGACCGGGAAGCGTTCCAGCAAGTGGCCGCGCAGACCCGCAAATCCACGGTGCCCCAGATCTTCCTGGACGGTGGCTTCGTGGGAGGCTGGAACGAATTGGCGGCCGCAGCCAAGAGCGGCCAGTTGGATGCATACCTGGACGGCGAAGACTGGTCGCCACCAGAGCCCCAAAAGAAGCGGTGGTTCGGTCGCCGCCGCGGTGGACGCTGACGGGGGCGCCTGTTGCTGTCCATCGACGAAAGGGTCTTAGCCGGGGCGCCCCAAGTTGGGTTGCCCGCGGAGTTCAGGACCGCACACGGGCCCATGACGCTCGGTACCGCCGCCTAAGCCCCAGGCTTTCGCCGGAGGGAACCATTCATTGGCGAACCCCGAGGTCGTGGCAAGGTCCCTGCGCCTGCCGGGGTCCCCGCGAGAGGACCCCGGCGAAGGCGAGAGGGAAGCCCAAGGCGGTGGATCCAATGGGATCCGGGGTTTGATGCGTCGGTGGTGGACTGAAGCGATGGTCGGGGTGGAGCTTCAGCTTGACCGCCCTGGGCGATTGTTGACTATGCGACCACACCTTGGGATCCGACCGCCTCCAGTAGGCCGCCGATCCCGGTGTGTTCTCCTGCTGTGGCGACGATCGAGGCGATGGCCCCGGCGTGGCCTTCCACGTACAGGTCTTGTGGTGCGAGCTGGATGAGTTCTCCGGACGCCGGTGTGTAACCAGCTCCGAGGAGGCTCAGGTCCAGCTCCCGTTGGTGGGTCCCTTCGATGAGGACCCGGGCCAACGTGGGGGCGCCGGCCTGGATGCGTACCAGCTCGGCGCGCAGGTCCGGCAGAGCTTGCTTGAGCGCGAGCGCCCAGGCGATGAATCCGTCCGTGTCCCACGTGGCCAGCGCCGTCTCGTCCTCGAAGACGAAGTCTTGAGCAAGGCATGCGCGCAGCCGTTCTTCGTCCCCATGCGCAAGGGCGGACAACAGCTGTTCGATGACTTGTTTCATGTTCGGTCCGGGGCGACTTGCGCCACGAGAGGATAGAATCCTGACGGGATGATAGTCATCTCCTGAAAATCCGGCGGGAGATGCAAACTAAAGGCGCGTCACCACGCCCAAGCCATGGCAAAAACCGCGTTTGTTTGCAGAAAGACGCGCGCCCGATTGGCCCATCACGGCCCCCGGGCACGGGGCCCCACCATGGGTGGTATCTCCCTGGAAGTCCTAAATCCGTGTATGCTTCTTCTATCCGAACGCCTGCCAGAAGGAGTCGCAGAGCGGCTGCTGGATGCACTGCCTTGGTCTGCAGCCATTCTCAACAGGGATTTCCAGATCATCGCCCTCAACCAGGCGTGGGTCGCGTACGGCCAGGCAAATGGGGCCCGCGACCCTGCATCGTTTCTGGGTGCGGATTACTTGGCCATCTGCCGGCTGGCCCGGGGGCGAGGAAGCATGTCGGCGCAGCGCGCCGGAGACGGCCTACGGGACGTGGCCAGTGGCAGGGTGGAGCATTTCGTCCTCGATTACGACTGCTCGACACCTGACGAAGAGCGCTGGAGCACCATGCAGGCGTCGGCGGTCGGGGACCACATCCTCGTCACGCACCGGGCGACGTCCTTGGATGCGGTCTTGGCGCGCAATGCGGACCACGTGCCGGCCGAATTGCTGGCCCTTGTCACCCACGACATGGAGCCGGCCCTGGACAGCATGAACCTGGCCCCACTCATCCAGGAGGTCCTGGAGGAATATGGCCGGCACGCGCGCATGCCCGAGACCATGATCTATGACAACCTGTGGATCTTGGGCGACGAGGCACTGCTGGGCGACACACTCCGGGGCCTGCTGTCTCATGGTGGCCCGGTCCGGCACGTGGCCGCCGACTCGACCAAAGAGCAGGTGGTGGTCACAATCCGTTCCGACCGGGACCCGGGCCCATGGGACGGTTTTGGCATCGAACCGTTCGATTGGCGAAAATGGGATGGTGAGTTCGGATTGCCGCTTGCGCGCGCGGTCATGGAGGCCCACGCCGGCCAGATGTTCGTGTGGAGCCATCATGGGACGGTCATCAACCTGGTGTTCCCCAGGATGCCCGGGGCGCCTGCACCCAAGTGGCACATGCCCCGCAGCGAATTCTTGATGCCGTGAAGGAAGGAGAGGAAGAGGAAGGGTCCGGGTTCAGAACCCGGCGACCAGCAGACCGCCACTGGTGGCGATCAGGCCCGCGAAGATCAGGCTCACCGTGTTGATGACCTTGATCAAGGCGTTCAGGCTGGGGCCTGCGGTGTCCTTGTAGGGGTCGCCGACCGTGTCACCGACGACGGCGGCTTCATGGGCAGGGCTGCCCTTGCCACCGTGGTTGCCGTCTTCGATGTACTTCTTGGCGTTGTCCCAAGCGCCGCCACCGTTGGCCATGCTGAGGGCCATCATGAGGCCGCCAGCCAGCACGCCGATGAGCAGGCCGCCCAGGGCCAAGGGGCCAAAGAGGAAGCCGACGATCAGCGGCGCGGCCACGGCGATGATGCCGGGCACGACCATCTGGCGCAGGGCCGCCTTGGTGACGATGTCCACACAGGTCCCGTATTCGGGCTTGGACTCGCCTTCCATGATGCCCGGGATCTCCCGGAACTGGCGGCGCACTTCGTCGATGACGCTGCCGGCAGCGGTGCCGACGGCGTTCATCAAGAAGGCGCTGAACAGGAAGGGCAGCATGGCACCGATCAACAGGCCGATCAGCACCAGCGGGTCATCGAGCGCGAAGACACCGACGGAGTCCGGCAGGCGGTGGGTGTAGTCTGCAAACAGCGCCAAGGCCGCGAGGGCGGCACTACCGACCGCGTAGCCCTTGGTGACCGCCTTGGTGGTGTTGCCGACGGCGTCGAGGGCGTCCGTGTTCTTGCGGACGTCCGCGTCCAGCTCGGCCATCTCGGCGATGCCGCCGGCGTTGTCCGTGATCGGACCGTAGGTGTCCATGGCAACGACCATGCCGGTGATGCCGAGCATGGCGACCGCCGCGATGGCGATGCCGTACAGGCCTGCGAAGGCGAAGCTGGCGAACATGGCCACGGCGATGACGACGACCGGCAGGAACGTGGATTCCATGCCGACGGCCAGGCCGCTGATGATGTTCGTGGCGCTGCCGGTCTCACTGGCCTTGGCCGTGTTCTTGACGGGGCGGTACTCGGTGCTCGTGTAGTACTCCGTGATGTACATCAACAGGAGCGTCACGAGAAGGCCGATGACGGCCGCAAAGAACAGGCTCGTGGTGGTGACCTCTCGGCCGCCAAGACCGACGATGCCGTGGGCGGCGAAGTCGAATTCGGCCAGCAGGTTGTTGGTGAGCCACCAGAAACCAGCCGCCGAGACCGCTACGCTTGCGTAGACGCCGTTGTAGAGCGCCTTCATGATGTTGTTGTCCTTGCCCAGCTTGACGAAGAAAACACCGATGATGCTTGCGACCATGGCGAAGGCGCCAAGGAACAGCGGGTAGGTGACGAGCGGGTTGACGCCCTGGGTCTCCGGTAGCAAGTAACCAAGGAAGACCGCGGCCACGACCGTCACGGCGTAGGTCTCGAACAGGTCAGCACCCATGCCGGCGCAGTCGCCGACGTTGTCGCCCACGTTGTCGGCGATGACCGCCGGGTTGCGGGGGTCGTCTTCGGGGATGCCCGCTTCGACCTTGCCGACCAGGTCGGCGCCGACGTCTGCGGCCTTGGTGTAGATGCCGCCACCCACACGGGCGAACAGGCTGATCAGGCTCGCACCGAAGGCGTAGCCGACCAAGGGACCGACGGGGTCGGCCATGTTGGCGACCTCGGCGAAGTAGTAGTAGAAGCCGGCCACACCCAGCAGGGCGAGACCCGCGACACCGAGGCCTGCCACGGCGCCGCCGCGGAAGGCGATCTCGAGGCCACCCTTGAGGCCCGTGCGGGCCGCTTGGGCCACACGCACATTGGCGCGCACGGCGATGTTCATGCCGAGGTAGCCCGCCGCTGCGGAGAACAGGGCACCGACGACGAAGCCGGCGGTGGTCCAGATCCATAGGGTGCGGTCCGCGCCCTCTTGCGTGAAGGTGACGCCGAGGAACACCACGACGATGGCCGCGGCGACGTATGCGATGGTCTTGTACTGGCGGTTCATGTAGGCCATGGCGCCCTGCTTGACAGCGTCGCTGATCTCCACCATCTTCTTGTTCCCGGTCTCCGCCGCAAGGACGTTCCGGGCCAAGAATCCAGCAGCGACCAGGCCGAGCAATGCAGCGACCGGGGCCAGGATCAATGGGAGTTCCATGGTATCAGAGGCTCGCTTCGAAGTCGTCGACGGTCATGGTGAACGCCTCGCGGTTGGCGAGGTCACCACGGACCAACATGATCTCGCGGCACAGGAGCCAGTAGAGCAGCGCGAGGCTGCGGCGACCCTTGTTGTTGCCGGGGATCACGACACTAAGATCCTTGGTCTCGTTGTTCGAGTCGCAGAAACCGAGGATGGGGATGCCGATGTTCTTGGCTTCCCGGATGGCTTGGGCGTCGCCCAGAGGGTCGGTGACGACCAGCACATCGGGTTCCATGAAGTTCGGGGTGACCGGGTTGGTCAGGGTGCCGGGCATGAAGCGACCGGCGATGGCCGTGGCACCGACCGCCTTGGCGGTCTCCTTGGCCGGGGTCTGCCCGTATTGGCGTTGGCTGACGAACAGGATGCGCTTCGGGTCGTATTCCTTCAGCAGTTCGGCCGCGGCGCGGATGGCGCCGTCGGTCTTGGCCACGTCCAGCACGAACAGGCCGTCGTTGCGGACACGGAAGATGAAGGGCTTCATGTCGGCGGTCTTGTGTTGGGTGCCGATGTGGACACCACTGGTCAGGTACTCGTCTTCAGCAACGAGCAACTCCACGCCGTCGGCGCTGGAGATCTGGGATTGGAGCATGTCTTCGGTCATTGTTCCACCTTGACGCGTTGAACGGTCAGCGGGATGGCATCCGCCTTGTATTCGAGCATGGCGACCTGCACGGGGTCACGGATCTCCTCGTCGATCTCGATCAGAGGCGGAGCCCCCATCGATACCTGCAAGGCACGGGCGCCGACGATGCGGGCCTTCTCAAAGCGCGTGTAGTCCATACGGTTCACCTGCCCGAGGGCGTTGCCTCTCGGGACAAGGCCCGGCGAGTCCAGGTCAGATATAAACGATTCTGCCGGAGAAAGCGTCGCTTACCCCAACGATGGAGCGCAACGACCCCCAAGTCCGGGGCCGCCATCCCGCCTGCGCGGGATCTTCTCCTTGGCCCATCCAGCCCGTGCCCCTATTTCATGGCCTCGGTCCGGGTGGGCCTCGGGGCCGTTCTGGACATGCCCGGAGGTACTTGAGGCGCCAAGACCGAACAAGGGGCATGGGCGAAGAGTTTGAGGAGGTGGAGACACCCCAGGAAGAGGCCAGATCCTACGGATTGTTGGAGATTCTGTTGGGCGTCGGGTTGTTGATCGCGGTAGCAGCGATCGCGTTCGGCGTCGGCAGTCCCGGTGTATTGACGGCAGCGACCGCGTTCACGGCGATGGGCGTCGGCATGGTCGTCTTGGCAGGTATCAGCCTGTTGACACTGGAAAGGGTACGCCGCTCGTTCCGCAATGAAGCGATCGAGGCGGAGATGCGCGAAAGCGAGATGCGTCAGATGCTTGACGACAAGTTCGCCGTGATGCAGACCACCTTGGACGACACCCGCCACAAGATCGGCCGGGCACAGGGGTCCTTGGCTGGCCTGGAAGAGCAGATGGCGAACTTCGTAGAGGAACAGGAGTCCAGCCATCACCGCATCGACAACCAGGTCAAGCGCATCCAGGCCCGGTTAAGCCAGGATGAGAAGAAGATCGAAGAGGTCCGCGTCATGGACGAGGCCTTCGAGAAGGCGCTCAAGAACGAGAACGCGCCGAGTCTACGTGAGATCGACGAGATCAGCGAGGCATACTTGGCCAAGTTGAACCAACTGGGCATCCATACGACGCACGACCTGCTTTCACAGGATGCGCGCAGTCTGGCACGTCGCATCAAGGCGTATCCCGGCTCGGTACAATCGTGGCAGACCGTGGCACAATTGATGGACGTCAAGGGCGTCGGCCCCCAGTACGCGGAATTGCTGGAAGCCTCTGGCATCAAGTCCATCAAGGACCTGGCGAAGGCAGATCCCAACCAGGTGATCGCGAGCGTACAGAGCTTGGCAAAGGATGGCGAGGTCAAAGCCCCTGGCGTAAAGCGCGTGCGCGAGTGGGTCAAGGCCGCAAGGGCCGTATCCTGAATTTTCAGAATACGACACAAATGGTTGAGAACGCCAGCGCCCGTGCCTCTTTATGCGGTGGCGCGGCGCGTTGGTCCTTCTTGTCCTCACCTTCGGGGTCGCACAAGGCCCTGTGAGCGTGATGCCAGAGGAGACCCATCCGTTGCATGCCCCGGCGCCTGCGGGCGCCACGCCGGCCACGCCGGACGCCGTCTGGGTCCGCGTCTCCGACGCCGAGGGCCCCGTCGAGAATGCCACCGTCTACTGGACGCTGGATCTGGCGGTCGAGCAAGACGCCATGCCTTGGTTCGTGCAGATGCGCAACGAGACCACGGTCACGACGGACCAAAATGGCTATGCGGAACTTCCGGAGGGTTCCGGCCAGATCCGCGTTGATGCTGCTGGATACCGTCCCTACCTGGGATCACCCGGGGAGGTGACCCTGCACCCGCCGCAAGGGGCCCAGGCCATCGCCCACCGAGGCGCTTCCAAGTATGCCCCGGAGAACACCTTGGCCGCCTTCGAGCTGGCGCGGGCCATCGGCGCAGATCGGGTCGAGGTCGACCTGCGCATGAGCCGGGATGGCTACATGGTCGCCATGCACGACGCGACGGTGGATCGGACCACGGACCGTTCGGGGCCGGTCGCCGCGTATTCACAGCATGAACTGGTCGCCATGGGCGCGGGAGGTTGGTTCCACAGCGATTACCAAGAGGCGAGGATCCCGTCCTTGGGTGAGATCCTGCAATGGGCCCATGGCAATGAGACCCGATTGCTCCTGGAGATCAAGGAAGAACCACCCCGCGAAGCGCAGGCCATGCAAGCCACATTGGCCGCGTTGGATGGTCACTGGGGCCTCGTGGCCGACGTGGAGATCGCGTCCTTCAGCCCCCTTTCAGCCCACAGTTGCCTCGGCACCTTGTGGCGGTGCGGGTGGATTCTGCCCACCGAGCCAGACCAACGCGACGACGGCCTTGCGCTTGCATCCAACCTGAACATCCCGTTCATCATCGTGCCGGTCCGTTTCGTCGACGAAGGGTTCGTCGCGCGGGCCCACGACGCGGGGGTCGAGGTGTACGTGTACACGGCCAACAAGGCAGAGACCATCGCCCGGCTCACGGCGACGGGCGTGGATGCCATCTTGACCGACCGACCCGAGCGGATGGTCTACGGCTGATCCAGCAAGGCCAAGAGCGCCTCCGGGCCGGGCCGGCCGACGACCGCTTCGTCGCCGAGGATCAAAATCGGCCGCTCCATCAAGATGGGGGATGCTGCCATCGCCTGCAACAATTCCATCTCAGGCGCGGTCCGTAACAGGCCCGCTGCCTCGTCTTGGCCCCACCGCAACCATTCGGCCACGGGCCGGCGCAAGCGCTTCTTGAGAATGCGCAGCTCATCAAGGCTCAGGGGTTCCTTCAGGTACTCGCGGACCTCGTGATCGACGCCGCGCTCCTCAAGAAGCGCCAAGGCGCCGCGAGATTTGCTGCAACGGGGGTTATGGAGAAGTAGGAACGCCATGGGCTTGCCATGGCCTCTTGGTCTTAGCCGTTTCAAAGCGGCCAGGCAGGCCATGTGAACTCGTCACAATCGGGACCCATAAGAGAGAGTCCGCCTGCGCGATAGACCCGGTTTTCGGCAAAGGTTCAAGAGGGGAAAGATCGGGCTTGGGCCTTCGGACCTACGGCGTACCGAGGAGGCCTTCCAACCCGCGGGGGATCTCGCCGGCCTTCAGGGCCGTGCGGACCTCCGCCAGGTCAGGGCCTTGCTGGTAGAAGCGCTTGGGGGACTGGTAGTCCAAGGCGCCGCAGCGGCGAAGGTAGCCGTCCAGGTGGGCGATGCCCTTGTCCTCGACGTACTGGGTCATCTCGCGCAGGTTCACGGTACCCTCCGCGAAGCGGGTTTCCAGCTCGTCCAGGATGGTGAGAAGCTGCTGGGTGAGTTCGTCCTTGCTCATGGGCTCAATCCGGCCAACCGTTCGTCCTTTTAATATTAATATCCGGCCGCCATGGGCGACCCAGTACGGGCCCGAAAGGGCTCCAGAGGCCCATTCATGCACCGAAAGACCATCTCCTTGATGCTGATGCTCCTGCTCGCCCCGACGGCCCTGGCCGGCTCGCAAGCCGACCCAGAGATCCAGGACGGCGCCGGCGACCAGACCGAGACCGAACCGGGCGCGCTGGATGGGACGCTCGGGGCAGACCACGAATTCCCCGATGTGGACATCCTCAACGTCTGGATCGACCAGAACGACCTCTCGTCCTTCAACATCCACGTGGAGACCAGCGCTGAGATCAAGGACAACACCCAGTTCGCGGTGGCCTTCGAGGTCGCAGCCGGCCCCACCAGTGTCTTCAACAGCACCGCGTCGGGGCAAGAGGTGGTCATCGAATCCACCGGCACCAGCATCACGGCAGGCCCGGCGACCATGACCAAGAGCGGCACGATCGTGACGTACACCGTGGCCTACGCCGATGCGGGCGCGTCTGGAGGCGACGTCATCGACCAATTGACCGTCAGCGCCAGCCGCAAGGAAGCGGCGCCTGCGACCACCACGTGCCCCTCCGGGTGCGTGGAGCAGACCGGCACAGACGTCGCGCCGGACACGGGTGTCGGCCGCCCCTACACGCTCGACCGCGTCCCGGTCGTCGGCGGAGCCACTCTGGAGACGACGGGCGGCCAGATCACGCACGTGGTCTTTGCGGCCAATGGCACGGCCAATGGGACCGTGACCGAGGACTTCGTGGGCATCAGCACCACCACCATGGACGTCAACGCGAGCCTTGTCTACAACCTGGTGCTGACCAACATCGGCACGGACATCGACACGTTCAATGTCACCATGCCAGCCCCCGGGCCCTTGGCGGCCGCGAACATCACCCACGACTTCGCGACCTTCAACGTCACCTTGGATCCCGGCGCCACCCACAGCTTCAACCTGGTGCTTTTGATGTCGAACACGCCGCGCGCCCAGCAGGGCTTCCAGCTGGCTGTGGATTCCCTGAACGGCGCCGCCACCATCGGCGTCGGCCTCATCGACGTGCAGGACCTTCCCGCACCACCGGTCGTGACGCCACCGACCACCGGCGGCAACGAGACCACGGACCTCAACGGCACTGCGCGTGACCCAGTACTCGGCAAGGGCACATTCCTGCAAGATACGGCCGAAGCGATGGGCTTCGACAAGGCCTTCGATGACTGGGCCGAAGTGGTCCTGCTGGCCCTCGTCCTGGTGCTGATCATTCTGTTGGTCTTCCTTATCATGGCCCTGGCCGGCTCCGGCTGGATCAAGGTCACCGTGACGCCCAAGAAGATCACGGCGGAACCTGGCGAGACTGCCGAATTCCGCATCGAGGTGCGCAACAAGAAACGCCGCTTCCACGACGCGCTCGCCTACTTTGATGGGGACTCCCAGTGGCGCACGGGCGTCCTACTGAAACCCGACCAAGGCGCCGCCATGGCGCCCCTGACGCGCCCCGGCGACGAGCGCCCGGTCTCCCTTGGTGCCAAGGAAGAGCCCGGCGACCACATGGAGGGCACGCTG
>JBFKXH010000007.1:0-17832 GCA_041638175.1 Thermoplasmatota archaeon | reverse complement strand
CTTGCCCATCTTGGCCAAGGCCAGTGCCGTGGCCGCACTGCTTGTGGTTTTGCCGACGCCACCCTTGCCTGCGAAGATGAGAAGTTGATGGTCCCGGAGGCCCTGCACAATGGGCGACCACGAGGCACGTTCTTCAGGGTGCCGACCCTGGCCCGCCCGTGGACCAGCACCGGGCATGGGAGACCATCGCCGAAAGCTTCGATCGCAGTCGCACCCGGACGTGGCCCCATGTCGATCGATTCTTGGCCGGGCTTTCCCCCGGGCGTGTGCTCGACCTGATGACCGGCAACGGACGGCATGTCCCTTCGATCCAGCACGGTGGACACGACGCGGTCGTGCTCGACTGGGCGCGGCCGTTGGTCAAGATCGCCGCCACGCGCCACGACGTCGACGGCGTGGCAGGGGACGCCACACGACTCCCCTTTGCGGACTCGACCTTCGATGCTTGCGTCTACGTGGCCGGCCTGCATGGGATCCCGACGGCTGAGGGCCGGGCCCAAAGCCTTGCCGAGCTACGTCGCGTGCTTCGACCCGGCGGCAAAGCACAGATCACGGTATGGAGTCG
The DNA here is from genome assembly GCA_041638175.1 of Thermoplasmatota archaeon. GTDB lineage: Archaea > Thermoplasmatota > E2 > JACPAO01 > JAHFTW01 > JBFKXH01. The sequence goes on along the minus strand of JBFKXH010000007.1, from coordinate 17,267 downwards.
GGATGCGCCCAGGTTCAGGGACGAGGGCACACCCGGCGAGCCCGTGGACGTGGTGATCCCCTGGCGCAGCGACGGCCACGACGTCGCACGCGCATACCATCTCTACACGGCCTCGACCTTGCGGCGAGACGTGGAAGCGGCGGGCCTACACGTCACGGGCGAGGCGGAGGCCAGCGTCGTCTCCGAGGCGGACAACCTGGTGATCGAGGCGCAACGCTGATGCGTGGCCCCTGGGTGGGCCGCCCGTGGAACCGATCGTCATCGCCGGGACGGCCAGTCAGACGTTGGCCCTGGCGCTTGCCAAACAACTGGAGGCGCCCCTGGCCGACACAGAGATCCATCGGTTCCCGGACGGCGAGGTCTATGCCCGCATCGACACGGAGGTCGACGGCCATCACGCGATCTTGGTCCAGACCACGGCACCCAATGACAACCTGGTCGAACTCTTGCTTCTCCAAGACGCCGCCAAAGAAGCAGGTGCCGGCCGGGTCACCAGCGTCATCCCCTACTACGGCTACGCACGCCAAGACCGGGTGTTCAAGGCAGGAGAAGCGGTCAGCAGCCGCGCGGTCGCCCGCGCCTTGGCGACCACCGCCGACAGCGTCATCACCGTCGATCCGCACAAGGAAGAGATCCTGGATTTCTTCTTCCAAGGGGCCCACAGCGTCTCCGCCATCCCCCAGATCGCCGAACAGCTCGGCGCATGGGGCGTCGACTGCATCCTCGCCCCCGACAAGGGTGCCCGCGACCGGGCCCAACAGGCTGCCCAGATCCTGGGCGTCCCCTTCGACCACCTCGAAAAGACCCGCCTGAGCGCGACCGAGGTGGTCATCCAACCCAAGGACCTGGACGTGGCAGGCAAGCGGGTCGCCATCGTCGACGACATGATCGCCAGCGGAGGCACCATGATCAAGGCGGCCAGCCAACTCAAAGAGAACGGCGCCGAGCAGGTCTACGCCGCCTGCACGCATGGATTGTTCACGGGCGGCGCCATTCCCAAGCTCAAGGCAGGTGGCATCGACCGCGTGCTTTGTACGGACACCCTCGAAGCGGATTGCGACATGGTGAGCGCAGCGCCGGCCATTGCTGCACGCCTCAAGGCTTAAGTCCAAAGTACCCAAGTCGCGCCCATGCGACCAGTGTGGGTCCTTCTGATGATGAGTGTGATCGCTCTTTCCGGCTGTGCTGGGGAGGAAGCGGCGGCGGATGAAGCGGCTGCCGACTGTGAAGCCGACTGTGGCGACGAGGAAACGTCGACGCCACTCGAGGACGAAGAGACTCCAGTTCCTGGCCAGGAAGCCCCTGCGGAACCTACGAATGAAACCGTTGCGCCCGTGCCGAACACGCCTCCGACGGCATCCCTCGTGCCGGACATGACAGAAGTCGAGGTCGCCGTGAGCGTGTCCTTCGCGATCAATGGAAGCGACGACGACGGAGACGAACTGTTCTTCTCCTTTGATGCCGACGGAGATGGTGTCGAAGAGACCAACGGCTCTGCGCTGCCCGTGACCCATGTGTTCTCCTACAGTGCGGCAGGCACCTACGAAGCCAGCCTCTTCGTGACCGACGGAAACGCGACGGCCTGGCAGAACGTGACCATCACCGTCGCCGAAGGCGTGCCCGAGATCGAAGACCGCGGCTGGTACTTCTTCGACCCCGTCACACAGATGTGCGACGTCAAATCCTACACCGACTACGGCGGCGCCGTGTATGTCTCCGGCATGGGCGGGGCCGGCACCTGGGTCATGATCGAGACCAACATGGTACCCGGATTGCAAGCCGAGAACAACCACCCGGCCCGGGACTACCCGACGCCGGTCGGCGGATTCGCCCTCGACATCCCGGATTGCAAGGACGGCGATCTGGTCGCGGTCTGATACCACTCAAAGGTTAAGTCCCATGGGCCCAACGCGGGGCGTATGCAACGCCTGTGGGTCCTGCTGACCATGACCGCACTCCTGCTTTCAGGGTGCGCCAGCGACGCTCAAGATGAAACAGCCGCCGAATGCACCGAAGACTGCGGTGAAGGGCAGATCGTGCCGGAAACGACGGAAACGCCGACGGAGGCCACCGAGGGCAACGTCACGAACAGCGCCGGAACGGCCCTGATGGCCCTGCTCACCGGACCCGCCAACGTCACGCTCGGCGACGTAGCCGGGTTCTCGATCGAGACATCCGACGATGCCGCCTGGACCCTCGACGCGGACGGTGACGGCGCGGCGGACCACGAAGGCACCGGCAGCGCCCTGGTCAACCACACCTACGAAGCCGCCGGGTCGTTCGTGGCGCTTCTCAACGCGACCGATGGCACCCGATCGACAAGCAGTGCATGGAACGTCACCGTGATCGTCCCCGAGGTCGAGGCCCCGACCGGCCCCGAGCCGATCTTCACGATCCTGGAGATGGTGGAGGGCTGCTGGCTCTGCGTGGACGGTGGGATCACGCCCGCCGCCGATGATCCAGGCGCCGTCGGTTGCGTCGGCTGGCAGCTCAACGACAATGAACTGGACTGCGGATGGGTCGCCATCAGCCCCGAATACGTCGGGCTGCCCTTCTCGCTGTTTTCGTACACCAGCGGCACGCTGCCTGAGCTCAGCTCGGACGGCGACCCTGACTACGAGTTCTGGGACAGTTGCGACCACGACGGCACCATGATCGCGCGCGATCACGGCGGCACCTACGGTGCCCCGAAGGCCGGGATCATCCCGGAAGGGGCCGGTTGTCTGGTGGCCTACGAGTTCTCCTGGCCCAACGTGGGGCACTCGATCGAGTTCAGCATCGGGGCCGACGTCCACACTGGCGCCTGAAGCAACACTTATACCAGCAACCCGAGTCGGCCGCCAAGCAACCCCTTACGGGGAGGTAGTTCCTATGAAACGTGGAAGCCGCGCCTGGAAGAAACCGGGCAACCAACGCTGGAAGTGGCGCAAGAAGAAAATGCGCCGCAGGAAGCGCGCGCTGCGCGCTCGCAAGGGCTGATGCCCTGTGGCTTCGGCCACTCTCTTTCCCTTTCTTCAGCAATCGCCCTCTCTCCACGGGGATATGGTGTAACACGGCATCATTGGTGGCTCCAGTGATGGAGATGAAGAGAAGAGGGTCAGCCGAATCGGGGTAGCTCCCCGAGAGTGACGATTCACTGGAGCGCTGATCCATCGGAGTGACCACCCGATCTGGGTTCAAATCCCAGTGTCCCCATTACGAGAGCGCCATGCGCTCTCCAGAGCTTACGGGCTCGTGGCGCAAGCCAAAACCCTCATCCCCCCCTACCCATCGGTGAAACCATGGAAATGAACAACACCGCCAAGCTCTCCCTGGCCGTCCTGGTCTTTGGTGTGCTCTTCTTTGTGCTGAGCATCGCCTTCCTGGGCGCCAGCCCGGTCGACCTCGGACTCCTGTCCACGACCCTTGTTTTCTTGCTGCTTGGCGGCTTCGGGTTCTTGCTCGGGCGCCAGCAGACCGCATAGGCCCGCGAACTACAACATCGGCCAGTACAGGGTGACCGCCAGGTAGGTCACGATGATGCTGGCGATGGTGAGCGGCAACCCGACCCGCGCCAGATCTTTGGGCGTGAACAGACCGCTCTGGTAGGTGATGACGTTGCCTGGGTTGGCGACGACGAGCATGTACCCGAAGGCCGCACCGATGGCCGTGATCATGCCGATGTCTCCGACCGAGTATCCTTGCAAGGCGGCAAGACTCATGGTGACCGGCGCCAGGACCGCGGCGGTCCCACCGTCACTCATGATGTTGGTCAGGATGATGCTCAGGATCAGCGTCCCGAACACCAGCACAAGGGGACTGGTCCAGACGGGCAGCCCCAGGAGTTTGACGGAGAGCCACGCCACGGCGCCCGTGTCCTGAAGGCTTTGGCCGAGCGCGAGCGCGGCGCCATAGATGAGCGGCACGCCCCAGGCGATGCGTTTGCGCGTATCGATCCAATCCAGGATGTTCGTGACGAACAGGAGGATGGCGCCGACGATGGCGATGGTGCCGAGGCCGTAGCGTGTGCCTTGCCAGATCCACAACACCACGGTGAGGCCCATGATGAACAGGGTCCGGCGTTGCTCACTATTGAGTGGCCGATCCTGTAGAGGCAGGCTCTCGGCGTCCAGGGGGCGGTTCTCCAGCTTGAACGTGTACTTGATGACCAGGTAGACCACCGGAATGAGCGCCAAGGTGATGGGTGCCGCACGAAGCGTCCATTGGAGGTAGCTGATCTGGATGCCGTACAGTTCGTCCAGGTAGCCGAGCACGATGATGTTGCGCGATCCGCCGCTAGGGGTCCCGAGGCCTGCGATGGCAGCCCCGAACGCGATGGCCAGGATGAACGCCGCCGCATAGGTCCTTTCGCGGATCAGGTCCGTCGCACGAAGGATGCTGACGACCAAAGGCAACATGACGGCCGCCACCGCATGGTTGCTGACGAACATCGCTGCGACGGCAGAGACGAAGACGATGCCGAAGAGCAGTTTGTCCGTCCCGGTGCCTACGCGCTTGAGAAAGCGCGCCGCAAGCACCTTGTCCGCATGGGTCTTGGTGACGGCGTCTGCCAGGATGAGGCTCCCGAGCAGGAAGAAGATGGTGTCCTGAGCGTACGGGTTCCAAGCATCATTGGGGTGCTCCACGATGCCCAGCATGACCAGACCGACACCAGCGCCCAGGGCGGTCACCGGCAGGGGCAGGGCCTCGGTGGCCCAGAAGTAGATGACGACCACGAACAGGGCCAAGGTGTCCTTGCCTGCCCGGGTCAACCCTTCGGGCTCTGGCAGCAAGAAGAGGACCGTGGCCAGCACCAGGCCTACGAAGAGCTTGCGAAAGGACGCAGTGTCCAGGTCCCAAGGCGGCGGGGTCTCCCGAAGCCGCCCCAGGAGACTCACTTACGCACCACCCACACCGGTACGGGGGAATGGCTCAGGAGCCAGGCCACGGTCCCGCTTTGACCGGTGTGCATGCTGCTTGCCCCCAATCGGCTCATGGCGATGAGGGGGCTTCCTGTGCTGCGTGCGTGATTGAGGATGGTGCGCCCCTTGCTGCGCCACCGGCTGGATGGCAGGACGTGGATCTCCGCGTCCACGCCTTCCTCTTGGCACACGTATTGGCCGCGCTCGAGGGCGCCGCGAGCCCGCTCGGCGGCTTTCCCTTTGGCCACGAAGACCAGGTCCAGGCCGACGCCGAGCGCTTTGGCGAACCTCGCTACCTTGGGAAGGTTCTGGAGCGGACGTTCTGAGCCGTCGAACGGCACTGTGATGCGGTCGTCACCGGTGGGCAGGCGAGCGTGTTCACGCACCACGAACACCGGGCGTTCCGCGTGGGTCACGACGTCCACCACGGTGGATCCCCACACATGGGGCGCGGCCCGGCTATGGAAGCCGCCCAGGACGACCAGGTCCGCGCCGGTCTGCAGGACCATCTGAAAGAGCGCCGTGGCCGTATTGCCATAGGCGAGGGTCTTCTGGCACTCCAGGTCCGGATGGTGTTCCACGAAGTCGTCCATGGCATCCTTGCCGACCCACTCCAGCGCTTCATCGATGCTGGTGGCCGCCTCTTCGGCGACGGGGCCAAGCAGATGGTCGTCGATGATGTACGTGGCGACGATCTTGGAATCGAAGCGATGTGCAAGATCGACCGCGTACTGGTTCGCAGCCCCAAAGTGCTTGGCGGGGTCCACCGGCAGAAGGATTCGATTGAACACGGACCTGCGCCGATGCGGCGGCCAGCTTATAGGAGGTTTCGAACGCCATCGACCAACACGAGGGCGGCCACCATGACCAAGGCCACCGAGACCACGCGCCGCAGATCATGTTCTGGCAGGCGATGGGCGGCCCATGCACCGGCGACCGTACCGGGGATGGCGCCGGCCGCCAAGAGGAGACCCGGCAACCAGTCCAGGCCACCCGCAAGCGTCCCGGCCGTCGCCCACGTGGCGTTGGTGAAGACCGGCACCAGGCTGGTGCCGATGGCCAGATGGCTGCCAAAGCCCATGAACACCAGGCCGGGCACGGTCAAGATGCCGCCGCCGATGCCCAACAGGCGACTCACCACGCCGGCACCGAACGCCATCGGCAGCAACCAGCCACGGTGCAGGCCCATGGGCCGCAACCGAAATGCCGCCAGGACCATGAGCCCCGCAAACAGTACCTTGAGCCCGGCCACGGGTGTACGCGGGAGCAACCATGCGCCGAGCGCGACCCCGCCGATCCCGCCAAGAGCCAGCGCAGTGCCTGTGCGCCAATCCACGGCCCCCTTGCGGGCGTGGCGCCACACACCGATGGGCGCTTGCACAGCAATGACGAACAGGGACAGAGCGACCGCTTCGGCCCAGCCGAGCCGGTAAAGATAGTGAAGCGCCGGCGTCATGACGATGCCACCGCCGACCCCCAGCAAGCCTGACACGATGCCCGCCATCAGACCGATGAGCAACCAGGTCGCATCCACGCGCGCCCATCGACCATCCGCTGGTTGAATGTTGTCAAAGGACCGAGACCCGCGGGGAGGAGTCCGCGGTGGCTAGAAGGCCAGTCTCGGTCCCATGCATGGTTGGGGCGTTCGCTCTATTTGGCCGCTTGCAGCGGGGCTTTGGCCTTCTGGGCCAGGGGTCGGACCGGTCGGACCGGCACGGGAGCCTTTTCGGGCACAGGATAGAAGAGCGGCACGATGAGCACGGTCGCCAGCCACATGACCCCCACGGCGGCGCCCGTGGACAGCAGCGTGCGGCGGACCAACAGGTCGGTCTGGAAGCTGAAGATGAGGAACGCGACCAGTGTCGTCACCGTGGTCAAGGTCACCGCCTTGCCGACGAACCGATAGACCCTCGCAGGGTCCTGCGTGCGCTCCATGTTCCAGATCAAATGAATGGCATCGTCGCTGCCGATGGCCATGATGAACACAAGGGGTAGCATGAGACCGACGCTGAGACCGACCCCCATGAGCGGCAGGGTGCCAAGCCACCACAAGCTGGTAGCGCCCATCACCATGGCCGTACAGGCCGTGGCACGTATGTTCCGGGTCAGCAATGCGATCATGGCCACGACCAGGAAGAAGGCAAGCGCGGCCACATAGTTCACCCACGGCAATTGTTCCTCGATGAACAAGTAACTGAACGCGTTGTTGCCAAACGGATGGGCCTGTGGCCCTGTGTACCCGGGCTGGGTCTGATCCATCCCATACACCTCCTGCTGGGCTGCGTAGATCGACTCCCACGTGGCATCCCAAATGATCTCGACCTCGGCAAACGAAAGCCCTTGACGTGTATCATACGTCAAGGTCCCCAGGTCGTAACTGCCTGGTTGCAGCAGGATCGTCATGAAGTTGGCAAACGGCGAGGCAAAGATATCATCGAACGTTTCACGGATCTCCGCTTGCGTCTGCGGATATTCGATGTCCTGGAGTTCCGGCTGGCCGGTCTGCCCCAGCAAGAACTGATTGACGACCGCATCCGCGGTGCCATCTTCGACCGCCTTCCATGCGCGCACGAGACGGGTAAGGCTGGTGACACTGAACCCTTCGATGTCCGGGTGGGTCTCCATCTTGAGCTCGAGTGTATCCAAGAACTGGTGGGCCTTAGGCTGGGTCAGATCCCCTTCGATCACCAAGAAATTGGATTGGGTATCGGTCTCACCACCGAAAAAGACCTCGCTGATGTGGTGCGAATCGTCGCGCACGCGATCCCCTTCGGGATAGTTGAGTTCTGGGTTCCCGAACGGCTCTGGCTCCAGGGCCTGCACGCTGACCAGGGCGCCGACGCTGATGATCGCGACCACGCCCATGGTCGCCCAGCGGTGCCGGCCAAGGGAGCGGCTCATGCTGAGAAACCATTCGCTGCCCTTGTGGGTCCGGCCCAGCGTACGCCGGGCTGTGAGGGTCAGCAGGGCCGGGATGAACGTCATGGAAAACAGGAACGTGACCAACAGGGCGAGGCTGCTCACGATGCCCAGTTGTGCCATCAAGATGCTCGGGCTCAAGACCATCAACAACAGGCCGGCCATGGTGGTGACCGTGGCGATTGCCATGGCGATCCCGGCACGCTGGCCCGCCTCATGGAACGCCTCGGCATGGTCCATTCCCTCGGACTTATGCTCCAGGTACTCGCTGACCATGTGGATGCCATAATCGATGCCCACCCCCAGGATCAGGGGGACGATGGTCATGTTGAGGGCGCTGAAGGGGATCTCGAGCCAGCCCATCAGCCCCGCGGTCCAGACGAACGCGGCAAGCAGGTTGGCGGCGGACACCAGGAGAACACGTGCGTCTCGAAACGCGATGTAGAGGACCGTGATGATGGCCCACACGATGAAGGGGGCGAGTTTGCTGATGTCCCGCTGGGTGACCTCGCTGGCGTGGGCGTCCAAGGTGCTGACCCCCCGGACCGCCAGGCCATCACTGGCGAACACGTTCCACTTCAGTTCACAGGGGGTCGATTCGTCGCCATCATCGCACGCCTGGATGGCCGCTTCGTAGGCGTCGACCATGTCGTAGACGGCGCGGCCCAGTTCGACCCGTGTGCGGTCGTCGGCGTCAAAGAAAATGAGGGTCCGTCCAGCCTGGAACGTGGGCGCGATGGCATCGTTGACAGAGTCATCTGCCGCGTTGGCACCTTGCCATGCGGCCTCGTATTGGAAGGATCCCAGGGGGTCCGTCCCAGGCATGGCGAACGCCTCGTCACGAGGCGGCAGGGGGCGCGTCGGATCGGGCGCCTCACCCCCCAAGAGGGGACCCAAGATATCCATGGGGTCCTCTTGTGCGATGCCCGAGTTGGTGTAATTGATGATCTTGACGATGTTGGCCAGATCAATGGCATACTCGGCAAAGTCGATCTCTGCTTGGATGAATCGCCATAACTCATCCATGCCGCGCACATAGGCTTCCGAACGGATGTCATTGCACGGGATCTGGCTGAGGCTGTTGGGCAGGTCTGCCTGGGCGGCCTCACACTTGGTTTCGTCAATGTCGTAGTAGAAGTAGACAAAGTCGTAGAAGCCGCGGAACTCCTCGCTGGCGTTCTGCGCCGCGAGGGTGGTCGGGTCATCCTTGGGGAGGATCTTCAAGAGATCCGAATCGGTCTCCAGGCGCAGAAAACCTGCGCCGGCAAAGAGGCTCAGCACGCAGATGCCGATGACGACGGCCTTTGCATGCTCTGCGCTCCACAGGGACAACCTCCCTAGCGCGCGCCCGACGGCTGGATCACGCCCCGACACGCCCTCGCAGCGGCGAGCGTTCCTAAGAGTTGTCCCCTGCCTTGTCTTGGTCAGCCCGCTCCTTTTCAGCCAACTCTCGGTTCAATCGCTCGGCGCGTGCCTTGTACTTGCGGTACGCTTTCTTGGCTTCGTTCCAGGCGGTCTCGACCAGCATCTCCTCGGTCTCGATCGATTGGTCGTGCATCTTGCGCACCGTGGCCCGGATGGCAAGTTCACGGGCATTGGCCGGATAACCCTGGTCGATGAGGCGCACCAGGCTCTTGGCGCGCAACGGTAGGCTCACCACGAAGTAGACGGCGATCAGGGGCACGGAGAGGATCACCATCGCGCCGCCGAGCAAGTAGAGGCCGTACTGGGGCCAGACGACCGTCGCCACGATGGCCCCGTACACGGCCAGGATGGCCAGCAGCATGATGGTGCGCAGCATGCGGATCTTGGCGACGATGCCCTGGAGCGCTTTTGACCAGCCCGCCAGGGTCTCATCCAAGAAACGCCACGCAGGCGTCCACCATGCCATGGCCGCCAAGCCCCGCGGGAGCCCTTCAACCTTGTTCTTCGATCGCGCGCCGTGCTGCGGCGTCGGCCGCGGCGTTCTGGTCGCGGGGGATCCAAGTCAGTCGCACCCTCTCAAAGCGCGACAACAGATCCTGTGCTTCCTCGAAATACGGGCGTAGGTTGGCGGCCTTGACCTTGTAGCTGCCTTCCAGTTGCCGGATGATCAATTGGCTGTCGCCAAGCACCTCGAGCGTCGTCACGCCTGCGGTGGCGGCCGCCTTGAGCCCCGCGATGAGGCCCCCGTATTCTGCTTCGTTGTTGGTCCCGACCCCCATGGGGCGTGCGATCTCCTGTCGTCGCCCGTCGACGACCAAGATCGCCCCAGCTCCCATCGGCCCCGGATTGCCGTAACAGGCCCCATCGAACCACAGCGTCGCGTGCACGGGGTCCGGACCGGCGGGGGCCATAAAGGCTGGCGGCTCTGCCCGACCATGGCTTGGCAGGATACCCTCAAGGTGCGCCTGTTCGGATGGACAAAGATCCCCATGATCGCCTACTTGCGCCCGCGCGTGCTGGAAGCAGGTGACCGGGTCGTCGTGAGCATCCGCAACGGCCGGCGTGCACGCAACCATCACAAGAGCATGTACTTCGGTGCGCTGTCGGTGGGCGCCGACTTGGCCGCGGGCTACATGGCCATGGAGCGCATCCGACAGACGGGCCGACGCGTATCGTTCGTGTTCCAGTCCGTGCAAGCGGATTTTTTGCGACGCCCGGATGGGACCGTCCACTTCACGTGTGAGGACGGCGCGGCGGTGGCCGCGGTCATTGACAAGACCATCGCGACCGGCGAGCGCGAGGCCATCGATGTCCCGGTCGTCTGCACGGTGCCATCCCACTCAGAGGAGCCCGTTGCTCGGTTCGTGATGCGCCTCAGCGTCAAAGCAAAGTAAGGGGGAAAGGGAAAAGGGAAGGGTCAGGCCTCAGAAGAGACCCAGGACGCTCGGGTACTCGGCGCCATCGACCATGGCCGCTTCCAGGGCACCGTCCATCAAGGACAGAACGGGACCCATGAGGCGGGCATCTTGCGTAAGGGCCATGGAACCTGGCGTCGGTTCATGGACCACTTCGACGATCTCGGACGGTCCGTAGACCAGGGCCACGGAGTACGTGACCGAGTCTCCCAAGGCCACTTCGGGCACGAAGGTGACGTAGCCATCCTCGCGAGCGACCGGGACATCGCGGCCATCCATCTCGATGCGGTACTCGCCGGCTTCATCCTGGCCGGTCGCCAGGCGGTAGCCATCAGCATCGTACAGTTCGAGGCGGTCTTGACCCAGCAGGGCCAGGGTGCCGTTGCCGAGCTTGGCCGTCAGGACCAGGTGGTCCAGGCCTTCTCGCATGGGCAGGGCGATCTGGCCGCAGTCCGAGTAGAAGAACGAATCGACGGCGCCGCACGATTCATGGTACGTGGCGATGAAGTCCGCGTACACGACCTCGCGGTCGAAGGTGACCACGCGACCGGTCTCGTCACGGGCACTCAGGTAGACCGTGTAGACGCCGGGCTCCTCGAGACCGACGCCGAACTGGCCGCTTGCATCGCCTTCCTTGGCGACGACACCGTAGGCGTCGACGACCTCGTAGGTGAGCTTGTGTCCCGCAGGCAGGCTGTCTGCGTTGTGGCCGGCCGTGACGATGAACGAGTCGCCGCGGGCGACATTGACGCGGTCGCGGTCGACCTGCAGCTCCACGCTGTACGAGGGGACCGAGGCTTCGATGCCTTCCGGATCCGCGATCGGGTCGACGCCGTTGAGCTTGTCGAGGATGCCTTGCATGTCGTAGTCGGGGACCTCCGACAATTGTGCGCCGCTCATTTCCGAGAGTACGTATCCACTGAGGTCGAAGAACATCTCGAACTGGAAGTCGCCGGAACGGGCCACCAGGTCGACGAGGGCCTTCAGGACGTATTGGTCGCGCACGACCGCCTGGTATTCGGGGCTGTAGTGGACGATCTCGTGAAGTCCGAGCTGGACGTTGAGACGGTCCACGGTGACACCGTAGGCCTCGATCTCTTCGCGTGCTTGGGCGACCGCACGTTCCAGGCCGATGGGCTGGTAGTTGAAGTCGATGCGCACGGCGTCGGTGTTGCCGACGGGCAGACGGATGCGCTCCATGCCGCCGGTCTCGGCGACCAGCCGTAGCTCGCTGACATCACCGAAGTGGTCCATTTCCTCGAGGTCGAGAAGGTCCATGCCGAGGCTGACGGTCTCATCCCAGCGCTTGCCTTGTTCCAGGGGGAACTTGATGTAGTCCATCGGGTAGCTCTGGCCGAATTGGAGGCCGGTGAACTCGGGGGTCGAGCCGCCGTCGTAATCGTACGAGGGCAACACGGGGACCGGCGCGAGGTCGCGCTGGCGGTCCGCGGTGGGGAACTTGACCAGGTCGGCCCATGCGCCCACGGCGAACATGGATCCGTCCAGGATGTGGCTGATCGGCAGGGTGGTGGCCCCGACATAGAGGGGCTCTCCATCATGTACGAAGTCCCCGGCGTTGAGGATCTCCTTTTGGAGCTTCATGGTCGGAATGGGCACTTCGCCAGACTCCATGAATTCACCCGGGACGCGGATGTCATAGTTCATTTTCCCAGACACATCATAGGTCCAGGCGTAGCCGGCCTTCCATTCAGGGGCTTCTACGGTCCCGAAGTCGTCATCGTTTGCCATGACGGCTGCGGTTCCGATGACGACTCCGACGAGCAGGAGACTACCTGCAAGCGCGGACAATGCCTTCGTTGACAATCCAAACAACATGAACTCACCGTTGTCGGCTCAAACCGACCTTATTCCGCTCACCGACCTTGCTCACTTAAGACGTTATTGGACGAATCATTGGCATGCCGTGGTCAGATCCCCGAAACAAGGGGGTGCATTTCCTGTGGAACGGGGCTGATCGCCGCCCCATGAGGTCCCCGGCGCGCCGGCGCTCGCCCCGCACAGGGGATCACCCTTGCGCCCGTCGTGCCCCGAGTTTCTCCTCGACCTTCGCCTTGGCCTGGGCCTCCCTCTTGGTGAGCGCCTCCTTGGGGGCCCCCTTGGTCCGTAACTCCAGGATCTGATCGCGAAGCAGGGCGGCTTTCTCGAAATCCCATGCCTTGGCCGCGACCGCCATTTCCCGCTCGAGGTCCTTGATGAGCTTGTCAAAGCCGGATTTGTCAAGGTCCTTGGTGGTCTCTGGATCCACCAGGGGCCGTTTCTCACCGACCCGCACGCCCTCGATCTCGATCCCCTTGATGGCCCGCGCTGCGTTCTTGGGCTCGATGCCGTGTCTCTCGTTGTATTCGATCTGGCGCGCACGGCGCTCGGCCGTCGCATCCAATGCGATCTTCATGGCGTCACTCGTACGGTCCCCATACATGATGACCCGGCCGTTGACATTACGCGCAGCACGGCCGATGGTCTGCACCAGGCTCGTGGCACTGCGAAGGAACCCGATCTTGTCGGCATCGAAGATGGCGACCAGGCTGACCTCTGGAAGATCCAGTCCCTCACGCAAGAGGTTGATGCCGACCAGCACGTCGTACTCGCCTTTGCGCAGCTGTTCGAGGATGATGACGCGCTCCAGGGTGTCGATGTCCGAGTGAAGGTACGTGGCCTTCAGCCCCATCTGCTGGTAGTACTTGGTCAGCTCCTCCGCCATCTTCTTGGTGAGCGTCGTCACCAGGACCCGTTCGCCGCGCTCGACGGTCTTCTTGATCTCCCCATACAGGTCGTCGACCTGGCCGTCAACGGGCCGCACCTGGACCTCGGGGTCGATGAGGCCGGTCGGCCGGACGATGGCCTGGATCCGCGCCTCCTCATGTTCTCGTTCGAATTCCCCAGGCGTTGCACTGGTGAAGATGAAGCGCGGCACCTTCTTTTCGAACTCACGCCACTTGAGAGGGCGGTTGTCCAGGGCGCTCGGCAGCCTGAATCCATAGTCGATCAACGTCTCCTTGCGTTGTCTGTCGCCATGGTACATGCCGCGGATCTGGCTCACCGTGACGTGGCTTTCATCCAGGATGCACAGCCAATCTTCTGGGAAGTAATCCAACAGGCACCAGCCGGGATCGCCCCTGGGGCGCCCGGTCAACGGTTGGCTGTAGTTCTCGATGCCCGAGCAATAGCCGATCTCCTGTAGCATCTCCATGTCGAAGCGGGTCCGTTGCTCAAGGCGGGCCGCCTCCAGGACCTTGCCCTTGCCCCGCAATTCGCTGAGCCGTTCCTCGAGCTGCTCGCGGATGCGCCGGAGCGCAGCCTGCATCTGTTCATCCGGCACGACCCAATGCTTGGCCGGGAAGATGCTGATGCCGGGAAACGCATGCAGCACGTCGCCCGTCACGTGATGGATGCGCTGGATCTTTTCGACCTCGTCGCCCCAGAGTTCGATGCGGATGGGATCTTCGTCGCCAGGCGGCAAGACGTCGACCACATCGCCGCGGACGCGGAAGGTCCCGGGCTTGAGGTCGTGGTCGTTGCGCTCGTAGTAGATGTCGACCAGGCGGCCGATGAGGGCCTTGCGGGCGATGGTGTCCCCGGGGTTCAGCACCAGGTGCTGTTGTTGGTATTCCTCCGGGTTTCCCAAGCCATAGATGCAACTGACACTGGCCACCACGATGGTGTCATCGCGACTGACGAGGCTCTGGGTCGCCCGGTGTCGCAGTTTCTCGATCTCCTTGTTGACGTCGGATTCCTTGGCGATGTAGGTGTCGCTTTGCGGCACGTAGGCCTCGGGCTGGTAGTAATCGTAGTAGCTGACGAAGTACTCGACCGCATTGTCGGGGAAGAACGCCCGCATCTCCTCGTACACTTGCGCGGCCAGGGTCTTGTTGTGGCAGACGATGATCGTCGGTTTCTGGACCCGCTCGATCACCTTGGCCATGATGAACGTCTTGCCCACCCCGGTGACCCCTTCTAGTGTCTGGAATCGAAGGCCCTTCTCGAGGCCCTTGGCGAGCGCGTCGATGGCATGCCCTTGGTCGCCGGCGGGCGCAAACGGTGCGGCGACTTGGAACGGCACGACCGGTCGAAGGCGAGACGCTTTTTGTCAGATTCGACAGGCACACCAATCCTTTTATCAACGAGAAAGGGGGGCTTCGACCATGCGTGTCCTGGCTTTGGCCCTGGTCCTGATGATGCTCCCCTATGCCGCTGCATGGGACGACCCGGAGGCGGACCACCAAGTCGGTGCGCGCATCGCCAACGTGAACGGCCAGGTCACGGAACACTGGGTCGATGCCGCGGCCACCGGCTGGTATCCCATGGTGGACCTGCTGGCAGCCGAGATCACAGAGACCCAGGACAACATCCAATTCTCTGCCACCCTCTCCGGCTTGGAACACCAAGGCACGGAACCGCAGCAATTCTTCAGTTACCTTGTCTGGTTCCGGTTCGACCTGCGTGGCCAGGACATGGTCGCGCGCATGGAATACTACGCAGAGCCCGACTTCCGGGACTTCTCCAGCTTCCTGGTCGGCCTGTATGATCCGGAATCCTACTTTGGCATCGAATACACGAGCGGTTGGCCCTTGGACATCGAGGGTTCGACGCTCAGCGTCGACATGCCCAAGCGCTACTTCCGGGACCAGAACCTGGTGCCGCTGCGCGAAGGTGACACACTGAAGCACATCCGGATCTGGTCCGTCAGCAGCGACTTCGGCCGGGGTGGCGTGCTGCCCTTCATGTTCTCCGGGTGCCCCACGGTCCAGGACACGCAGGTCTGGATTGAAAACTGCCCGCTCACCGCCAAGGACGACATCCAAGGCGGGGACCCGGTCGGCGACTTCACGGTCGAACTGGCCCCGGAAGGCGTCGGCCACCTGTTGATGCGCGCGGACCGGCCGTGGCGAGCCTCCAACGGTCTGGCGACCACGTACCTGTTCGAGGTAGAACTGCACAATTTCGACGAGGAACCAGATGAGGTCCTCCTGCAAGCGGTGGACATCCCGGACCAATGGGAGGTCCTCTACCCTGCCCGCGTGTCGTTCGAAGGCGCCGGAAGCGTCCTGATACCGGTCGCCGCCACCGTACCCTTTGCCCACGACCACGGGGCGACCAACTTCATGAAACTGCAAGGGCAATCCACCAAGGATGCCAGCGCCGCCACGAGCACCTGGCTGGGCGTGATCTTTGCAGATCCTCCGCAACCGGCCGGCCACCACGACAAACTCTACCTGCATGCGCGCGAAAGCAACAGCTTCTCAGGATGGATGAACACCGTCAAGGGCATCCAGCTTGGCGAAGGCGATACCCTGACCCCGAACATGGCGTCACGCGAGAGCGCGCTTGGCGAGACCGGGTTCGGTTGGAGTATCCGGCTCGACCCGCGGCTTGCCACGGGCTTGGATTTCCTGATGGAGGGCGAGGTCGAAGGGCGCTTCGATCTGCAATTGCCGGTCGACATCGAGGGAGCCCGGGTCACGATGGACCTGGTGATCCGTGGCGAGACCCCCGTCGAGTTGGCGAGTCTGGAGACGACCCACACGTTCGCGGCCGATCAAGTGACGACCGTCGAGCTGAAAGGACGGCCGTCCGCCGATGCCGACCGCGTGCCACTCGCGGATGGCAACATGTACCTTGATCTATGGGTCCGCGGAGAACCCGGGCCGGCCTCCATGCCACTCAGCTTCTTTGCCGACCGGGCGTTGCTGTTCGTCGAGGAGGCTGTCATCGAACTGCCCCTTGATGACTACCACGACGAAGTGGATCTGGACGGGCTGTTCCTCAATGCGTTCAACATCGCGGGTGACCGGACCTTCTCCTATGTGAACCCGGGAAACACCTTGGCGTTCGTCTTCAATGTCACGAACCTGCTGAGTGAGCCCCAGACCGTCTCATGGGAATTGACGGGCACCAACACGGAATGGGGCACGGTCAGTCCCACCAGCACGGCAGTGCCCGCCAGCGGGGACGGCCAAGTGGTGGTCCGCGTGACCGCCCCGAGCGGCGCCCTCGAAGGGGACGCAGCGGAACTGCTTCTCGTAGGCACAAGCCAAGAGGACCCCGACCGACAAGTGTTCGTCCGACTCACGGCCCTCGTGAGCGAGGAGATCGAGGTGGCGGACGAAACGCACTTGGCGGAGGAAGTGGAGCGCGCCGTGTCCGAGCAGAACAAGGCGCTCGACAAGGATTCACCCGGATTCGAGATCATCGCGGTCATCGCTGGCCTGGCAGCCGTCGCCTTGATGCTGCGCAAGAAACAATAGAAAGAGTAGGGAAAAGGACGCGAAGGTCGTTTAGGCGCGGTAGCCCTTGTGGCTGGCGCAGTACTTGCTGCCCGAGCGGGCATCGCGCTTGCACTGGCTTCCGGCCTTGGTCTTGGCCGCGCATTGCTTGGTCCCGGCCGGGCGGCGACCCGACGGCTTTGTGTCGGGGGCCTTCTTGACCGCGGGCTTGGTGTCCTTGGCGGCGCTGGCCTTGCTGCGCGCCGGCGGCTGGTAGCCCTTGTGGCTGGCGCAGTATTTGCTGGTGCCGCGGGAGCTGTTGCTGCATTGCTTGCCGGCGGCGGTCAGGGCGGCGCACTGGGGCTGCAATTTCTCGGCCGGAG
>JBFKXH010000006.1:0-17841 GCA_041638175.1 Thermoplasmatota archaeon | reverse complement strand
GACGACCCTGATGGTGACGAGCAGTGTCGAGGAGGCCATGTTGCTGTCGGATCGCATCGTGCCGATGATCCCGGGCCCGCCGTCGACGCTGGGCGCCGCCATCCCCGTCGAGCTGGCACGTCCGCGCAGCGTCGCGCAGCTGTCCCACGACGAGCAGGCAACCCATGTGCGAGGGCACGTGGTGGCCACCCTCACCATGGACCAGGCGGTGGACCCGTACGCCGGGGACCACGCCATTGATGGCGTTCCGTACCTGCCTGGCGTCTTTGGTCTGGAAGCGTTCGCCGAAGCAGCATCCCTGCTCGGCCCAGCTGGGACCCTTACGGGGGCCAGCGACGTGCGATTCTCCATCCCGTTCAAACAGCTCAAGGAGCGGCCTGCGACCGCACGCATCGAGGTGACCCAGAACGGCGACCGATTTGACTGCCGGCTGACCAGTCGCATGGTCGGACCCGACGGCGTCGAACGCGGCGACCCGCGCACCCACTTTGAAGCGACCCTGCATTTCGGCGACGATTCCCATTCCACGGTCGAAGTCCCAGATTGCGCGGCCACGGTGGGACGCGACGACATCTATCCGCCGTTCTTCCATGGCCCCAGTTTCCAAGTCCTTCGTGAAGCAGGGCCGCCTGGCATTGCCAACGCGGCACTGCCCTACGCCGCGGCCTTTGCCGCTGGCGAGATGCGACCGATCAGCCACCCGCTGGTGACCGAAGCCATGTTCCAGGTCTGCGGACTTGCCGCCATGGAATCCGACATCATGTGTCTGCCCGCAGCCATCGAACGCCTTCACATCCATGCGGCTCCGCCCGACCGCTTCCGCGTCTGGTGCGAACCGCGCGGCATGCGCGACGGCCTACACATCTACGACGCGATGGCGGCGGCCGACGACGGGACCCTTCTGGTCAGGCTCGAAGGCTTTGCGATGGTCGAGACCGGCCCGGCGCCCCGATCAGTGACGATGAAGACCCCTGAGGCGATTCCGTTGATGCCGCTGGATCTTCCAGAGATCGACGGCATCACGTTCGCGGCCGTGGCCACGGATGTGGAAGGGACCGCATGGTTCACGCGGGACGAACAAGAAACCGCGGCAGGCTTTGCCACCGACAAGAGGGCGCGCGAATGGCGTGCAGGTCGCCTAGCGGCCAAAGCGGTCGCCATGCATTGGGATGACAGCCTCCGTGCGACCGAGATCCACGTGGAACGCGCCGACGGCGGCATGCCGATCCTACACGTTCGCGGAGAACCCGTCGACGCATCACTGAGCATCACCCACCGCGATGGCATCGCCATCGCCGCGCTGGCCCTGGCGCCGACCGGCGTCGACCTTGAAGTGGTCGAAGAACGCCCCGCCAGCTTCCTCGAACAGAGTTTCAACGAGACGGAGCGCCCCTTGGCGGCGGACGCCATGGGCGCTACGTGCCTATGGGCCGCCAAGGAGGCGGTCTTCAAGCGCATCGGGACCGGCCTGGCGCAGTCGCTCCATGCCTGGACCGTCACGCCGGATGGTGCCGGTGGCGCCACGTGCACCGGCCCCGAAGGCAGTTTCGGGGTCCGATTCTATGACGTGGCGGGCCGGGTCCTGGCCGTGACCACTCCGTCGTTCGACCTGACCGTGGACGCCTGATGAGCGAGACGAGGACCGCCAGTCAACAAGCCCTCGCGCTGCCCCTTCAGGGCGCCTTGAGCGTCGGCATGGGCGGATTCTTGATGCTCATGGGAAGCCTCAGTTTCCCGCTTCCCTGGACGCCCGTACCGTTCTCCATGCTGCCGTTTGCGCTCCTGGTGGCAGGTGCCGTCCAGAAGCCCCAGTGGAGCCTGCTCTCCGTGATCCTCTACCTGGTCGCCGGTGGCCTCGGTGCGCATGTCTTTGCCGGTGGCGCCAGTGGTTGGCACCACTTTGGAGAACACACCGCAGGGTACCTTTTCGGGTTCCTGCTGGTCTCCCCGATCGTCAGCGCCTACGTGGCGCGCCCGCGACGCGTATTGGGCGGCCCATGGCGCTACGCGGCCGTCGGTGCGTCCGCCGCCGCCGCCGTCATCGGGCTGGCGGCCATTGGTTGGTTGATCAGTCGTGGCGTGGGCATCCAGACCTTGGATGCGGACGCCGTCGGGTTCGGCACCGTCCGAAGCGTACTCTGGATCGGGTTGTTCATCCTGACCACGGCGCTGTTGGCCTACCTGCTTCTGCGCCGACGCTCGGGGCAATGGGAAGCGTCGCTGCAACTTTTCTTCGTCATGATGATGGCCACCCTCGTGCTGCATGCCCTGGGCGTTCTGGTGCTATGGCAGATGACCTCCTTGGGGTTGATGTCCAGCATCATCGTCGGGTCCATCGTCTTTCTTCCCTTCGATATCCTGAAGGCTGGGCTTGCTGTCGCCGTGACCCAACCTTGGCTGCCTCCGGAGTCTGAACATGCCTGAAATCAACAAGATCCTCGTCGCCAACCGTGGCGAAATCGCCCTGCGCGTGATGCGCACCGCCCGCGAGATGGACCTCCAGTCTGTCGCCATCCACAGCCCCCAGGATGCACAGGCAGCCCACGTCCGTTTCGCGGACGAGGCGGTCTTCCTTGACGGGGAAGCTGCGGCGGACAACTACCTCAACATCGACCGCATCGTGGAGACCTGTCAAGACGTGGGCGCTGACGCTGTCCACCCGGGCTATGGGTTCCTTTCAGAGCGCGCTGACTTCGTCCAGGCCCTCAACAAGGCCGGCATCACGTTCATCGGGCCGCCGGCTGAAGCCATCACCGTGCTGGGCGACAAGGTCGCAAGCAAGGAAGCCGCCCGCAAGGCAGGCGTGCCGGTCGTCCCCGGCCTGGACAAGTTCGTCGAGACCTTGGACGAAGCCAAAGAAGTGGCCGAGATCACGGGATACCCACTCATCATCAAGGCTGCCTTCGGTGGCGGCGGCATGGGCATGCTGGTGGTCGAGAAGGAAGAAGATCTCGAAGAGGCCCTGCTTTCCACGCAACGACAGGCCAAAGCTGCGTTCGGCCGCGGCGAGGTGTTCATCGAGAAATTCATCGGCCGCCCTCGCCACATCGAATTCCAGATGCTGGCAGACAACCATGGCCATGTCGTCCACTACGGTGAGCGGGAATGCAGCATCCAGCGGCGCCACCAGAAGCTCATCGAAGAGGCCGGAAGCGTGGTGGTCTCCAAGGAGGACCGGGACCGCGTGGGCGCAAGCGTCTGCAAGTTGCTGGCCGATGTCGGGTACACCAATGCGGGCACGGCCGAGTTCCTTTGGGAGGACGGCGAGTTCTTCTTCAACGAGGTCAACACGCGCCTGCAGGTCGAACACCCGGTAAGCGAACAGATCTACGGCGTCGACCTGGTACGCGAACAGATCCGCATCGCCACGGGCGAAGAACTGGGCTACGACCAAGCATGGGTCGATGCGCGACGACGCGGCTGGAGCATCGAATGCCGGATCAATGCAGAAGACCCTGGCAACCAGTTCATGCCGACACCCGGGTTCGTCAAACACCACCGACCGCCCCAGGGCAACGGGGTCCGCGTGGACACATTCCTCTACGATGGTTTCACCGTGCCAAGCAGCTACGACTCCATGGTGGCCAAGCTCATCACGACCGGCGCTGACCGGATGGATGCGATCCGCAAGATGCGCCGCGCCTTGGCTGAATACGACCTCGGCGGCCTGGTGACCAACAAGGAACTCCACCAACTGCTGATGAACGACGAGCCGTTCTGCACGGGCGACATGACCACCAAGTACCTGGATGAGCACAAGGTGCTGGACCGATACAACGGTGTGGAAGAAGCGGCGGCTGACCGACAGCGCGTGATGGTGGCGGCCCTTGCAGCGGCCATGTCGCAAGAAGCAGGCGGCATCGATGCCTTCGTGTCGCGCAATTATGGCTTTGCCACCAACGGGGCGGGCAATGTGGGCGTCGATGAGCACGGCCGCCGTCGCCTCAACGCATGGGGATCGCGGGCGCGCAAGGAAAATGCGGGGGCGGGGCTATGAGGTACGCGTTCACGTTGGGCGGCAAGGTCCGCCATGTGACGCTCGAAGAGCACGCGGAAGGGCCCAAGTTCATCGTGGACGGCGAAGCGTTCGAAGCCTCCGTGGTCCGGACCGGACCAGGAGCGTACACGGTCTCCATCGGTGACGAAGACCACACGTTCCAGATCGGGCCGGGAGGGATCCTGCACGGTAGCCAGCAACTGGACCTGGAAGTCCGGAGGGCCAAGCCGGTCCTGCAACGAGCCGGTGGAAAGAGCCGCAAAGCCAACGGCCAGATCAAACCGCCCATGCCGGGCAAGGTCGTGGAGATCCACGTGGCCGTCGGGGACATGGTCGCCGAGGGCGACCCCCTGCTCGTGCTGGAAGCCATGAAGATGCAAAATGATCTCAAGAGCCCTGTCGCTGGCAAGGTCACGGACGTCAAGGTGCAGGCGGGTCAGAACGTGGAAGCGACCACCGTCATGGTCGTCATCACTCCAGAATAGCCCGAAACCATCTTTTGCTGGGGGTGGAGTCCCCCATGCTTGTCCGCCTTCGAGATGGGATTCGTCATCGCTTTGATCCTCCTGCTGGTGGTGCTGTTCTTCAAAGAGATCTTCCCGCTGGCGCTGACGGCGCTTGTGGGTGCCGCAGCATTGATGGCCACAGGCATCTTGACACCGGAGGAGGGCTTTTCTGGCTTCAGCAGCCCGGCGACCGTCGCGATCTTGGCCATGTTCGTCCTGTCGGCCGGCGTCGAGAAGACCGGCATCGTCAACGCCCTGACGAAACGGCTCATGAAATGGGCCAAAGGCGGGCCACGGCGACAGATCATCGCCCTCGGCTTTGCCGCAGGTCCCATCAGCGGCTTCGTCAACAACACACCCGTCGTGGCCGTATTGATCCCGTCCGCCGTGCAGATGGCCAAGGAGGCAGGCCGGGCGGCGAGTCGATTGCTCATGCCCCTTTCCATGATGGCGATGCTCGGCGGCCTGCTGACGATCGTCGGCACGAGCACCAACCTACTCGGCAACGCCGTGCTGGTCCAACAAGGGATCGAGCCGTTCGGATTCTTCGAGTTCGTAGGCATCGGTGCCATCGCCCTCGGAATCGGCCTCATCTACTTCCTGACCCTCGGCTACATCCTGCTGCCCGATCGAACCGAATCGGACCTCATCCAGCGGTTCGATCTCGAGGGCTTCATGGCCGAATACATCGTGGAAGTGGACAGCCCCCTGGAGGGCGTGTCCCTCGCCGACGCCGGGTTGAGCCTCAGCAGCGACGTCCAGGTCATCCGCCTGCGCCGAGCCACGGGCACCCTGCGCAATCCACGTGGCAACACCAAGATCCGCATCGGCGACCACCTGCTCGTCGAGGCCGGCCGGGAGCGATTGGATGAACTGGCCCACACCAAGGGCTTGGTCGCTGATTCGGAAGCCCGCTACGACCTGGGTGACGACGGGGATCGGGTCACCGCCGAAGCGGTCGTCACCGTCGGCAGCCGGTATGTGGGCCGCACCATCGCACAGATCCGGTTCCGAGAACGCTACGATGCGGTCGTGATCGCCGTGCGGCATGAAGGCAAGAGCCTCATCGGACCACTCAGCCATCGTCGCTTGCGCCCCGGAGATGTCCTCTTGGTGCAGGCCACCGCTTCCGCGGTCGAACGGATGCGCGAACGACCCGACCTGTACGTGACACGCGAACGGGAACAGGGACGGTATCGGACGGGGCGCCTGCCTCACGCGCTGCTGATCATGCTCGGCGTGGTCGTCACCGCCGCCTTCGGGATCCTGCCGATCGCCGTGGCAGCTTTGGCCGGCGCGACGCTCATGGTCATCACCGGATGCCTGGATATGCAGGAGTTCATGGATAGCATCCATTGGGACATCATCCTGCTGTTGGCCGGCATCATTCCGCTGGGGATTGCATTCACAAAAGTCGGGTTGGCCGAGGTCGTGGCCGGCTGGCTCGGCCACGCCAGCGCATACCTACCCGGACTTGGCTTCCTGATCCTGCTGTTCGTGGTGACCAGCATGATCACGGAGATCCTAAGCAACAGCGCCAGCGTGGTGCTCCTCGTCCCCGTGGTACTGCCGTCTGCGGTGGCCGCGGGGATGGACCCGCGCCAGGCGGCGCTGGTCGTGATGATGGCGGCAAGCACCTCCATGCTCACCCCGATCGGCTACCAGACGAACACCATGATCTACGCGCCGGGCAATTACCGGTTCAGCGATTTCGCGCGCGTGGGCGGTCCGTTGAACCTGTTGCTGGCGTTTTTCATTCCGGCTGCGGTGTACTGGCTGTTGTAGGCAACATGAAGAGGGTGGGCCCGATCCGCTGGCCATGACCGTGACCGTCACCACCGATGGAGACCTGGCCATCCTGACCATCGATCGCCCAGAAGCCCTGAACGCGCTCAACAGCGACGTGCTGGACGCGATCCGCAACGCGGCCGACACCGACGCCAAAGCCTTGATCGTCACCGGTGCAGGCAAGGCCTTTGTCGCGGGCGCTGACATCGCGCAGATGAAAGATTTCAATCCCGAACAAGCGGAAGAGTTCAGTCTCCGTGGTCAAGCCGCGTTCCAGGCGCTCCAGGATTTTCCAGGCCCGGTCCTTGCGGCCATCAACGGCTTCGCCCTTGGGGGCGGCCTGGAGGTCGCCTTGGCCTGTGACATCCTCTTGGCCAGCGAAAAGGCCAAGGTCGGCTTGCCAGAGACCACACTCGCGGTCGTGCCCGGCTTCGGTGGGACACAGCGCCTGCCACGCCGCGTCGGTCCTGGCTGGGCCAAGCGACTCATGTTCACGGGCGAGATCCTTGATGCTGAGAGCGCCCTGGCCATCGGCCTCGTCGATTCGATCCACCCTGCGGACGAACTGCTCGAGGACGCCAAGTCGCTGGCACGTCAAGCGATCAAGAACGGACCGCTTGCGGTCAAGGAGTGCAAGCGGCTCGTCGACCACGGCATGGACATGCCTCTTGGAGAAGCGATCGCCATGGAATCACGCGCCTTCGGTGCGATCTTTGCCACGGCGGACCGCAAGGAGGGCATGGCCGCTTTTTTGGAGAAACGTAAGGCGTCGTTCCGGGGCGCATGAACTTCATCGCCCGGCTACGACGCGACGGCGTCGACCAGGCCATGCTTCTTTTTCGCCTACGCGCCGTGGCCCAGGATGTCCGCGTGATCACGCCGCCCAAGGGGGGCAGTGATCTGCAAGTGGTCGGCACGACCCAGGACATCGAGGGCCTGGCGGCGGCGCTCCCGGAAGGCGCCCTGCATGTCGGCGACCAGCATCTGCGGGTGCCGAGCGGAGAGCGCCATGATTCGATCGAGTCGGCTGAAGCGGACCTGGGAGGCCCGTTCACAACACCAGGCGTGACCCGAGACCGCTGGAGCTTCGGTGATGACCTCCAAGATCACCTCGTCCAGATCTTGCACGCCACCGATCGCATGACCATGACCCAGCTGCGCGAAAGCGCGGGGGTCCGGGTGGATCTCGCGATCCAGGCCATCAAACCGCTCGTGACCTCGGGCGTGGTGCGCCGCTACCGCCTTGAAGGCGAAGAGTCGTACGGGCTCTCGAACGATACGCGGGCGTCCCTTAACCCCTGAGCGGAGCCTTGCCGGTCAGGCCACAGGACGGGCACTGGGGTACTACGCCGATCGGGTAGTCGGCGTTGTGGTTGCAGCGTGGGCACGTGATGTTCCGGGAAGGTGCCTTGCTTTGCACTTTTCCTTTGATCGCGACCCGAAGGGTCTCCATGATCGCGCCGACCAGCAGAAGCGGCGCGCCGATGAAACCGAGGATGGTGCCGGCCCCGAGGCGGGTCTCGAACGCCAGGTCGCCGTCGCTGTCCTCCGAGCCATCGTTGGCTTCGGCCGTGAAGTCATCCATGCCGACCACCGTCAAGACGGCGGAGACCAGGTAGACGACAAAGGCAAGGTAGGCCAGGACGACGCGGAGAACGGCTCCGCGGGAGTGGATCGTGGACCACAAGAAGGCGCCCAAGGCGAACGCCCCGCCGATGACCATGAGGATGAAGCCTGCCTTGAGTTCCCGTTCTCCTGGCACGGTGCCCTCTTCTTCGGGGTCGGAATCTTCGGTGCCGCAATCCTCGCTGAACCAATCATCCGTACATTTGTCGACGCCGAACGTGCCTTCGTTCGAGAATTCATCCAAGTCGTCGGGGTTGAGGGTCGCGCCCCATTGGTATGCGTCCATGAGGGTCAACGGCTCATCGCCGAAGACGAATTCCACGAACTCGTTGTCGGGGTTGGTCTCGACCGATTCCCAAGGGAAAGCCTGTGCCAATCCCACCAAGATGAGGCCGAGGCCCAAAGTGATCACTGAAACGATCCTGAATGCCGACCAGCCGCCGCTCGCCATGCCCGGAACTCAAGCTGGCGTCGTTTAGAGCTACCGTTTGCTGGCTCCCGCCGTCCGGTCAGTCAATTTCGCTTGAACCGGCGCACCTTGCCGGGGGTCATCTCGACGAGTCCATCCTTCTGGGCGGCGTGCAGATGCCCAACGATCTCCGCCATGCCCATGAATCGCTGGCTGGGGCCGTCTTTGCCCGGAAACATCTTGCCAAGCAGTTCGTAGGCCGTCCGCGGCCTGTCCAGAAGATCGAGGACCGCCTGCCGGCGTCCACGATGAAGCGCCAAGTGCCGGTCCAGGACCTCGTCCGTCAACACAAAGGGCTGCAGGTGCCCTGGCAGGCATTCCACACCCACGTATTTGCGAAGGGATTCCAGGGTCTGCACGTATTGGTGGAAGCTGCCGTGGTCTGTATCCAGCAACTCGCCGGCGTTGCTGGTGATGTGTTCGAGCAGGGTATCCCCCGACAGAAGCCGGTTGTCGGCGAGGTAGAACGAGACGCTGCCGTCCGTATGCCCGGGGGTCCGGATCGCCTCCACGTCCAGGTCTCCGAACACGGCCGACGCTCCGTCAGGCACGTCCTGGTCGATGGGGCAGTCTTCCAGGTATCGATCGATGTCATCGGACCGGGCGCGCAGGTCGGCTGCCTCGGCGTCTGGCATGCCATGGTGTCGCATGGCTTCGGCGTATGCGTCATTGCGAGGCCCACTGTCACGGCGGAAGGTGCTGATCATGCCCGCTTCCTCAAGCGGTGCGTGCAGGCGGACACCAAAGTCGTCGCGCAACCGACGGGCGTTTCCCGCATGGTCCACGTGGCCATGGGTCACGAAGAGTCGAAGCGACGAAGGCTCGACCCCCACCTTGCGAACCTGCGAGACCAACTGCTGGTAGACCTCGGCGCTTCCGAGGCCACAATCCACCAGGACGGGTTCGCGGCCAGGGAACAGCCAGGCATTGACGCTGGCCAAGGGGAAGGGCAGGGGCAGCGAGATGCGGTGGGTCAACGGCCTCGCAGGCTCCCCGCGGCGCTTAAGGGGCAGGGTCAGGGCCAAATCCCCTGCACCTTATGCCCTTCTATGGACGGGCCCCGCCACGTCACCTTCCGAGTCCAGCACGATTGCCCACTTGCTCGACTGAGCCAAGAGACACCGCCGCTTCGCGTCTGGAGCGGCCACCGGTTGGAAGTGGTCCTCGTTGCGGGCGGCCCTGCCCTGCGCGATGCGCTGGAGACGCACCTGGAGCCAGAGCACGTGGCGGCCACGCCCGATGGCTGGATGGCGGTCTGGCGCCCTCGGGTCGACCCCAAGTCCAGTATCAGTCGGATCTTGGAATCCCACGGATTGATGTGGCAGCAGCCGTTGCGCGTCGAGAACGGCTGGGAACACTACGATGCGATCGCGTTTGAAGACGAACAGGCAGCGCTCGATGCCCTTCGAAAGGACCACCCGACCCAAGTGACGCGGCGGACCCCGATCGACGTGGACGCCATCCGAAGCAATCTGTTCATGGCACTCGGACCCGTGCTGGAAGCGCCGACGGACAAGCAAGCAGAAGCACTCGCGGTGGCCCATGCCCTGGGCTACTATCGGTCGCCCCGTGCCGTCAGGACACAGGACGTGGCAGAGGCCCTCCAGATCACCCGGAGCAGCCTGGAAGAACGCCTACGTGGCGGCGAGAACCGGATCATGGAGCACATCGGCCCCGCATTGCGGTCGCTGCGAAACTTATGAGCGGCGCCCCCTTGGCCGCGTCGTGGACTTCGCCCTGACGGATGAAGAACAACTGATCCAGAAGACCGTGCGGGAATTCGCCCGCGGTGCCGTGGCCGAGCGCGCGGAGGCGCTGGACAAAGAAGGCGGCTTTCCCCATGAGACCTTGGGCGAGCTTGCGGCGCTGGGTATGCTCGGCCCCACCATCCCGGAGCAATACGGCGGCACACCCATCTCCAAGGTTGCCTACAATGCCCTGCTCGAAGAACTGGCCTGGGCCTGTGCAAGCACCAGCGTCACCGTGGCCGTACACACCAGCGTCGCCGCCAGTCCCATCGTCCAGTTCGGCAACGAGACCACCAAGGAACGGTTCTTGCCCCGCCTCGCCAGCGGCGAGTGGCTTGGCTGCTTTGCCTTGACGGAACCGGGCGCCGGCAGCGACGTAGCGGCACTCCAGACCCGTGCGGTGCGCAACGGCGACGAGTACGTCCTCAACGGGGACAAAGTGTTCATCACCAACGGCAACCACGCCGGCAGCGCGATCGTCGCCGCCAAGACCGACCCGGATGCCGGCCACCGAGGCATCAGTCTCTTCGCGGTAGAATGCGACGCTTCCGGCTACCGAAAGGACGGCGCGGAAGAGAAGATGGGACTGCACGGCAGCGACACAGCGCGCATCAGCTTCCACGACCTGCGCGTCCCGGCAGAGAACCTCCTGGGTAACGAGGGCGACGGGTTCAAGCAATTGATGGCGACCTTGAACGGCAGCCGCATCAGCATCGGCGCCCAAGCGGTGGGTATCGCACAGCGGGCATTCGACGAATCGGTGGCCTACGCCAAGGAACGCCAACAATTCGGCAAGCCCATCGCAGCCAACCAAGCCATCCAGTGGAAATTGGCGGACATGGACACTCGCATCGAAGCATCTCGGCTGCTCGTGCAGAAGGCCAGCGCGTGCCAAGATGCCGGCACCCTGACGCCTGCGATGGGAAGTCGCGCCAAGCTGTTTGCCAGCGAAACGGCCACATGGGCCACCATCGAAGCGGTGCAGATCCACGGCGGCAACGGCTACACCACCGATTACCCCGTCGAGCGGCTCATGCGCGACGCCAAGATCACCGAGATCTACGAAGGGACCAGCGAGATCCAGCGATTGGTCCTAGCAAAACAGTTGTTGGACTGATCCCCGACCCGGCGCCAATCCTTTGAAGGGGCGCCTCTGTGAAGGCACCGTGACGAGCGAAGACCACACCCTCGGCCGCCTCGACCCCTTGGTGGGCGGGCTGATGCTGGTAGCCGGTGTGATGCACCTCTTGATGATGGAGAGCCACATGGGCCACGCCCGCGGCATCGGGCTCTTCTTCCTCTTCACAGGCGCCGCGCAATTGTGCTGGAGCCTCCTCTACATACGGCGCCCGAGCGTCGAGTTGGGGATCGTCGGTGTGTCGGTCTTGGCCATTGCGCCCACGCTCATCTACCTCATCACGCGCGTCATGCGCTCGCCATGGAGCACCGGCCCGGAGGGCGTCGACACCATCGGGCTCACCACCCAGGTCGCCCAAGTCGCTGCCGCGGCGATCCTCATCGCCGAGTGGCCGATCCGGTTCCCGACGACAAGCGTCGCCAAGGTGGCCGGCGTCGGCTTTCTTTTGGGGATCGCAGGATATTCAGGAGCCCTGGTCGCCGAGCCCATCGGATGGCTGGCCGAAGGCGAAAGCCACGGTGGCCACGGAGGACACGATGAGCACCTTGATGGCCACGGCGGCCACGGTATCGGCATCCGCGGCGAGTCCATCATCGGGACCGTCGGCTACTACGGGCCGGAGACGGGATGGGGGTTGCAGCAAACCTGCGGGAGCCGCACGGACGCCATGGACTGCTACCTCTCGTACCTTGAGGATGCCCTGGTCGCATGGGGTTCCGTAGGCGCGTTCGACCTCCTCGTCGAAGTGATGGAAGTGGACGCCGCGGCCAACCTGGCAAGCCACGGGCTCGCCCACGGGCTCGGTCGCCTGGCCTACGAAGCGTATGGCTATGACATCGAGTTGACGCTGGCCGAATGCAGTTACGAGGTCTTCCAGGGTTGTCTGCATGGTTCCCTGCAACGGTACTTCGATGATCTTGCCTCCCAGGGCCAAAGCCTTGGGGGAAAGCAGATCCGCAACGTCTGCAATGGCGCGACAAGCCAATTCGAGACCTACGCGTGCTTGCATGGCGTGGGCCACGGAGTCACCCTGTACACCAACTACGACCGGGATGCGAGTCTCGGCATGTGCGATGCCCTTCCGGATTCGTTCTCCCAGCGCAGTTGCCAAGGCGGCGTCTTCATGGAGAACGTAGTCGGGTACTTTGATTCCCTCAACCCCACTGCCGCGGGGGGACACCACGGGCACGGTGGCCACGACGAGCCCCCCGAGTTCTGGGTCGATCCGGCGGACCCTGCCTATCCTTGCAACGCGGTGGCTGCCAAGTACGGCCAGGAATGCTGGAAGATGCAGACCAGCTTGATCTTGCACTTCAACCCGGATTACTACCGGGCGTCCCTCGTGTGTGAGGAGGCCGGCGAGTTCCGCCTGGCCTGCTACGAATCGCTAGGTCGAGATGCAGCCCCCCGAGGCAACTACGACCCGGGCCGCATGACATCCCACTGCGTCTACGGGGAACAGGACGCACGCGACCAGTGCGTGCGCGGATTCTCTGCCGGCATCGTCTTGAACGACAACGATCCCGATGCGGGCATCACGCTCTGTCGCGCCTTGACGGACTGGGCCAAGGCCCCATGCTACGATGAGGTCGGCAGACAAGGCTCGCAGATGCTGACGTCATCTGAGAGCGAGACGCTTTGTGCCACCGCCGAAGAGCCGTACGTGGAGACCTGCCGCGCCGGCGCCTATCTGCCGGCGCGCTGATCACCAATAGGGCTGGGGATCCTCAACGACGCGCGATCGGTCGATGGGAAGGTCGAGCCAGGCCCCTGCATGCTCGATCGTGATCTCGGAGCCGGTGCTGATCGGTTGTAGATTGGGTCCCCCCATCACCTGCGGTGCGGCGATCAATGCAAGTCGGTTGCCTTCGTGCACCACATCATCCTGGGGGAAGCAAGCGACGTGGACCTGCTGTCGCAGCCCAGTGATATCATCTCGTCCGTTCTCCAGATCCGCCACGTGGTTGAGGCTCTGCGCGCAATAGTTGAACGGGCGCATGCTGCCGTCGGGTCTCACTTCGGCCAGGCTCAGCAATAGGCTTGCGCGATCGCCGGACGCGGTGACGTTTGCATGGAACACGGGCATCCCGGAGATGGTGGCGTTCGCCGTGAACGGCTGACTGATCCACTCGACCCTCTGGGGGTCACCGGTCACGGGCAGGAGTCCGCCGGCTTGATCGTTGTACGAGGAGGTGCCCCGATCCGATGGGCCGAGCGTGCCGTCCGCCAGGCCAAAGCGCAACGTCTCGGTGGCTGATGGCCATGCGCGCTCGTGGCGCCAGATGCCATCGTCATCTTGGACCTGCACCGCGGGCGCATCGAGGATGCCGTTGTCATTTTCGTTCAGGAACTGGTCGAACCAAGCCACCACCGTCGCATCCCACCAGTCGGCCCGGCACGATCGACCCGACTCATCACAACCTTGGGTCGGCCCCGGCCAAGCATGGCCCCACTGCCCGAGCCAGACCTTGTACGGAACGCCGCTGGCTTGGAGGGCCGGAAGCCAACCCTCCATGTTGTGGGGCTTGACGTTCCAATCCTGCAGGCCGTGGATGTAGAACACCGCGGCCCGTTCCCGATCAGGGGTCTGCTCCAATTCAGCAAGGAAATCACGCACCTGCCAGTACTCGTCCTTGTTCCCGTCGACCGTGCTACTGACACCGCCTTCCTGGACGTCCGCCTGGTCTGTGCATGCCTCACCCGCGCCCGCCGTCGCGACGTGCGCCGGATCCAAGGCCTGGGCACCGCCCGACAGACCCGCCGGGGAAAGGCCCACCATGGCCCAGTAATAGGTGTTGAACCCGAACCCTTGGATGTCGATCGGCACGCCGTTGACGAAGTTGTACTTGTACATGTCCGAAATGCCGCTGATGGGCACGATCGCCTTCAATGAGGGCGGTGCTTCGACCCAGACATCCTGAGGCGTCGTGCCGGGGTAACTGACCCCCATCAGGCCCACGTTGCCGTTGCTCCACGGCTGACCGGCCATGTGCTCAATGACGGCCGCCGTATCCTTGGCTTCGTCCGGACCGCCCTGCGTGAAGCACCCGCCGCTGTTGCCGGTCCCTCGGACACTGCTGATACCGACCGCAAAACCGCGTTCCACCAGGGTGCGTGCGGCGGTGCCGGTGCCGCCATACGCAGGGTTCGTCGGATCGCCGCCGCCATAGTAGGGCGTGACCTCGAGCACCAGCCCGACGGGTTCCGCCACGTCCGGCCGAATGATCCATGTGTCCAGATCGATCAATTCGCCCACGGACGTCCGGTACTGCTCCACGATGGCGTTGTCCACGGAGACGCCCGGCAGCACGGGCGCCACATCGTGCAGGTACGAGGACAATCCATCAGAACGCAGCGGCGACATGGGGGTCGGGTCAGGGGCATCATCCGCCACGGGCTGATCATCGCCAGCCATGCATCCGGCCAACGGCAGCGTCACGAGAACGATCCAGCGCATACGTCAGCACCGGGAGCGCCCCGTGATAAATCGAACGGGCACCCCTCTTATGGCCCCGAGGATTCGAACATCGTCCCGGGGCCTTCATATGGTCTCTAAGGAGAACCATTCCTATGCGCTGGCTTTGGTCGCTTGCGATCTGGTTCATTCTGGCCACCACGGTCATCGCGGGCGCAGGCTTTGCTGCGGACGGCCCGCCAAGAGGCGCCCCGGAACACTTTGGCACCGAACCAAGTCGTGTTGGAGACAGCGGCGTATACAAGACCGCCCTCGTGATGGTGTATGGAGATCAGGGACACTGGATCGACCTTGAGGCACGCTTCGCATTCGAGCGTGCCCTCGACGCCCCCTGGGTCGTCGATGATCAGGTCACCTCCACGCGGTCCTTCGTCGCGGAATGGACGAATGAGCCGTTCGAATTCCTTTTCGCCCCGCTTCTTGGCATTCCTATGCCAAGCTGCTTTGCCGATTTCCAGGACCCGGCGTTCATGTACGACCCGAGTTTCGCCGCAAGCCCCCAGGGGATGACGGCCCCGACGTTCGATCCGTCGGATCTCCAGGCCTGCGGAGACGAGATGTCCGCATGGGCGCAGCAATTCGAATCGCAATATGCCGATGCCTGGTTCGAGGAAACCCATCTGGTCGATGCCGGTGGATGGCGCGTCACCCACCACGACGGCCCGGACCCTGTCGCATTGACCCAGCAGGCCGGCGATGCGTCGGCGTTCCTTGGCGGGCTGGCCGATGGTGCCTGGACCATCCCGAGCGACGTGGACGGCCCTTGCGGCTTTCAACACAGCCTGCAAGGGCGTAGTGTCGATCTCTGGCAACCCATCGTGGTGCACGGCCTTTGCCCACCTGCCATGGCACTGGGGATCGCGGAGACAACGCCTCTGGATGGCCCCGTCACGCTTCGCGTCTCCGGCGAATCCACCGTGGGCGATTGGGAGACGCTCGTGTTCTCGCACGAAAAAGATGCGGACCTGCTGCGTCTGTGGTTTGCCAACGAGGTGCCCTACCCGGTCCGGATCCTGTCCGAAGTGGACGTGCTCGGCAAGGACGCCCACCTGAGTGATGTGCGGTTCTACATCCTCCAGGAGCTCATTGAGTTCGAAGCCGGCGAAGAGACCCCGGCTCCGGGGCCCGACGAGTCCCTCGCCATTGCTCGAAGCGGTCGGTCCCTGTGGGGGCCGACGGACCATGGCGTGGACCATCCAGACCCGTTCTCGTTGGCCTTCTTGCGCACCCTGGGATACCCCGACTCTCCGGTCGCCGCTTGGCTGGAGGACCATGACGGCGCCGTGGACACTGCGGTCTATGGGGATGGGTGGCTCTTCACACTCACGGACGGGGAGAGCGGATTGCTCGTGGACGCCCGTGGGGGCGGCCTCAACACCACCGAGTTCATCGCTTCCAGGCCTACGCCGAGCCAACAGCCGGACCGCCTCCCGCGCATCGCGTCCTTGGCCGCAGCCCATGGATCGTTCGGTGCCATGACCGGGTGGAGCTACTTCGCCTGCAACGGCTGCGCACACATCATGATCGGGGAGCACCCCGCATGGTCAGACCGACTGGACGTCACCGTCTGGGACGAACAAGGGGTCCTCATCGGCCGCGGCCAAGACGCCGAGGCGTTCCCCGCGCCACGAAGCGCCGATCATGCCTGGTTCCCGGACCACGCCGGGCGGGCGTGGGGGTGGTCGGTCGCTGGCGCCGGCGTGTGGCATTGGCCCGAGCCGAAGACCGCTGCGGGCGCTGCAGCCGCCACGGGCCTGGTGGGTCTGGTCTATCTGATCTGGCCCGCGATCAAAGGGGCCGTCCCGCTGTTTTCTCGCATCAAGGGGGAGGACCTGCTGGATCACCCGGTACGCAATGACATCTGGTCGGCCATCCAGGCAAGCCCAGGCATCCACTTCCAAGCATTGGTGCGCGATGTGGGCAAGGGACGCGGGACCATGGAACATCACATCCGCAAGATGGTCGCGGCGGACATGCTCATCGAGAAGACAGGGACCGGCTTCACGTGCTATTTCCCCAAGGGGCAGGTCGATCGAAGGCTGATGGCCGCAGCGCCGGCGCTCAAGTCCTCAGGCGCCAAGCAACTTTTGCAGGCCATCCACGCGCAGCCGGGCGCAGCGGCCATCGACCTGGCAGAACGGCTTGGCATGGCACCCTCCACGGTGAACTACCACCTCAAGAAGCTCACCCAGGCGGAACTGGTCGAAGGCCAACGGGTCGGTCGTCAGATCATGCTCCGCGCGACGCCTTTGGGCGACCAGGCCTTGGGCACCCTGCTCACTTAGAACAGGATCTCCCAGCGACCGTCGGCCTGCACATCGAAGAAATACGGCCCGTCGCCGGGAATGTCACAGGTCTTCGTCTGGTCGTAGGCGCCGAAACCACTCGCGGAACAGCGGCTCGGTTCCAGGCTGTTGCCGCGCCAATCATAGACGGTCACCTGGAACGTGTCTTGCCCGAAGTGGCGGAACGTGATCTCATGCCAATCACCGACCAACGCCGCCGGCGCCGGCGCGCCGTGCCCGGTGCCTTCAGCACGAGGCCCGGTGGTCGCGTCATCGGCAGTCGGGAATTCCAGTTCGACGAGCCATGATCCATCGCCGTCGATCTTCAGTTCGTAGGTACCCGCAGCAAGCCCGACATAGCGGCTACCCTGGTAGCTCTGCAGATCCGGCGCCCCGACGAACGGGTTGGTGGTCTGTGCCTCATCCGTGCGGACGAACCTGACCGCGAAGTACCCCTTCGGGGTCGGCGAGGCCTCGTAGGTCATCGTGACTCGGATCAGCCCTTGCTCCATCGTGAACTCTGGCAAGGTCGCTTCCCCCGACCCTGAAAACTGCAATCGCTTTGTGGCCGGTGCCGCCGGATCGGCGGGATCCTCGAAGCCCCCGTATTCTGAGGGCACCTGTTCGTCGCTGATGATCTCCTCCGGCGTATCCGGGAAGCCGTCCCCTGGAGAATCGTCCGAGCCGAGCCCGAGCGATCGGCTCCCATCGCCAGTGACCTGGATGGCGATCGTGGCGACGATGAGTGCGAGCACCACACCGAAGACGAGCAGCGGGGCCCAGACAGGCACCTTGCGTCGGCTCGTTGG
>JBFKXH010000005.1:0-18083 GCA_041638175.1 Thermoplasmatota archaeon | reverse complement strand
TAGGGTCGCGAGGCGGATCTTGGCGATCTCTTGATCGAGTTCTTCGGGGAATTCGTACACGCCGGGCGCCATGTGTTCGTGGTGTTTGGCCATGTGTTCGACGCTCAAGGCCTGCACCGCGAAGCTGGTGTCCATGACCTCCACGGGGTGGCCTTGGCCACTGGCCAGGTTGACCAGCCGGCCTTCGCTGATGAGGTACAAGACCCGACCGTCCTTCTGCGTATAGGCGGTGACACCTTCGCGTACGGTCTCCTTGGTCGCCGCTTCCGCTTCGAGCGCCGGCTTGTTGATCTCGTTGTCAAAGTGGCCGGCGTTGGCCAGGACACAACGATCCTTGATGTGGGGCACGTGGCGCGCGTCGATGACGTCCAGGCACCCTGTGGCGGTGACGATGAAGTCCGCATCGCGGACCGCGTCCTCCATGGGCATGACCCGGTGCCCGTCCATGCGGGCTTCGATGGCCTTGACCGGTTCGATCTCTGTGACGATGACCTCAGCACCCAGGCCTTTTGCGCGCATGGCGATGCCGCGGCCGCACCAGCCATAGCCGGCGACGACCAGGGTCTTTCCTGCAATGACCAGGTTCGTGGCGTGGAACAATCCGTCGAAGGTCGATTGGCCCGTGCCGTAGCGGTTGTCGAACAAGTGCTTCATGAGCGCGTCGTTGACGTTCATGACCGGAAACGTCAGCTTGCCTTCCTGGGCCATGGATTGGAAGCGGATCACGCCTGTGGTGGTCTCCTCCGCACCACCCACGATGTGCTCTAGGACATCGGTGCGCTTGGTGTGGGCCAGGAATCCCAGGTCACCGCCATCGTCGATGACGATGTGGGGCTTATGGTCGAGGACCCATTCTAGGCTGGCGTAGTATTCGTCGCCGTCCTGACCCTTCTTGGCACTGGTGGGCAGGTCGTAGTGTTCATTCATGGCGACGACGACCCGGTCGTCTGTCGAATCGGGATTGCAGCCTGCCAGGCGTACGTCAGCACCACCGGCTTGCAGCGCAAGGGCCAGGTTGCAGGTCTTGGCCTCTACGTGCAGCGCCATGCCGATGCGCAGCCCGGCAAACGGCTGCTCGTCTTCGAACCGCGTCCGGATGGCACCGAGCACGCCCATGTGGTTGCGCGCCCATTCGATGCGACGGATCCCTTCTTCCAACTTCGCTGGCGTCGACTCGGGCACCAGGTTGAGGTCACTCATGCGCCGCCCATTCCAGCGCGGCACTTGAATGGCCCGGCACGGGGCGCTCCTTGCCTGGAAGTGGTCTTATAGCCGCAGTGGTCCACCACCGGCAATGGCACGCCGTCGTAGCAAGATGAGCCGCAACCGTCGTCAGGGCCCGGGGCACAATGAGGCCAACCGGCAGACGAAGGAATCCCGCCAACGCGAGCGCATGCTCGATACGGGACGAGAGGCCCATTTCCGCTACGACGTCGAGGAATTGCTCGTGACCGCCGGCTTGACGCCCGAAGAATGGCGCCCGTTCTTGCAGACCCTGTGGATCAAGGGCAGCCGCGAGAGCATCGACGACGCCAAGGATTGGGTCGACGAGCAACACCAGTTGGGCCGTGTCGACGAAGAGACGGCCACGAAGGTGAAGCAGTACGTACAGCGCTACCGCACGATGCGATAGGACGTAGTTTCACTTCCCTGGTGAAACGCTTCTTGATGCCGTGGTTTCTCCTGGACCTATGGCGCGATTTGTGCTTTCCCAAGGAGCCTGCCCGGTCTGTGACCGAGATGTCATGCGGGCCGTCCACATGGAAAACGGCCTCCAGAAGGAAGTCTTCCAATGCCCCAGTGACGGCCGCCTCGAGTATGCGGCAGGCTTTGTGCCCCTGGAAGCGATGGGTCACGCCGACCATGTGCATACCGACCTGCAAGTGGCCCAGCCGATGACCGGGCTCGAACTGGTCCACTGAATCACTCGTCATTGGACGCATTCCTCCCGGCAGGCCGGCGTGTTCGCGCGTCGGCCTGCCACAACCCCTTTCAAGACCTTGGCTGGGTGCGCCGCTATGCGTTTCGTGGTCGCCCTGTTGTTCATCATCCCCATCCTCGCCGGATGCACTACCAAATCCGGCGAAGGACCTGGCACGGAGGATCCGATGAGCCTCCCTACCATCGACGGCGGCGTGGTCAACGAGACCGCTGGCTCGGTCGTCCTGGAATTCCTCGAAGAGACCCTCCCCTTCGAACACACGTTCCAAGTACCCGAAGGGGCGACCATGGTACGGCTCCTTGCAGATCGGGGGGCCACCGCCACGGTCAGCGTCTCCATGTGGAATGAAGACACGGGGCGGCGTCGCTGTCACCAACAGAGCGTGATCGGCTTCTCGGAAGGGTTCCTTGGTGAGCGATCGTGCAGTGGCATCACCGCCATCGATCCACCGGGCAGCAATTGGACGGCCAGGGTGATCGGCGCTGGCGCGGCCGACATCCAGATCCAATTCCTGACCGGACCGTTGGACGGGGTCGCCGCCATGCTCGACCTGAGCCAATTGAGCCAGCCCACGCATGCGTTGCAGCCGACGCAATACCTGGAGATCCCAAGCCACGACGGCACCCTTCTGTGGACCGAAGTGACCTTGCCGGTCGGCCCTGGCCCCTGGCCCACGGTCATCGCCGCAAGCCCCTACAACGGGCAAGGGCCCAGTCGCGGAGAGACCCCTGCCATGTGGACGTACTGGACCCAGGATTGGGCAAAGCGTGGCTACGCCGCTGTCAATGTGGATGTCCGTGGATTCGGACTGAGCGGTGGTTGCGTGGAGATCTGGGGCCTCAACGAACAACTCGACCAGAAGTACATGGTCGACTGGGTCGCCAAGCAACCCTGGAGCGACGGCAACGTCGGGTTCTACGGCCAATCGTATGTTGGAACGACCCCGACGGCGGCCGCGGTCCACGCACCGGAAGCGCTGAAGGCCATCATCGCGGTCGCTCCCGTCATCAACGCCTACGAAGATTGGCACTACGGCGGCGTCCCGAACGGAGAATCCAGCCTGAGCCCGGTGGGATACCAGGTGCTCACGGATCCGCCCCAGACGGCATTCGATCCGACCCAGCCCACGGACCTTGCCGCCATCATCGCCAACGCAGCCAAGGGGGTCTGCGACCCGTCGATCATCGCAAAAGCGAACGACCCTAGGGCCGTCTACAACGATTACTACGCCGAGCGAGACTTCAAACGCGGCGTCAAGAACGTCAAAGCCGCCGTACTCTTCACGGAGGGCTTCGAAGATGCCAACGTCAAGAGCGCCATGATCCCCGGATGGTTCAACGAGATCGATGCACCCAAGCTCGGCATCTTCGGGCATTGGCTGCACCAACATCCGGCCCGCATGGACCAAGAGATCCTTTTCTTGGGTTGGATGGACGAACATGTCAAAGGCAAGGACCTTGGATTCGATCGCCTGCCCGCTGCCTTGGTCAGCGCAGAAGGGGGATGGCATCGCCAAGCGACGTCCTGGCCTGCTGAGGAAGCACAGATCCAAGGCTGGGGGCTCGACCTGGAGGCCTTCACAATGGCACACGGCAGCGGCCAAGGGACCACCAACCTCGAAGTCGGACCGGTCAGCAGGACCGCGAACGCGCTTCCCAACACGGTGACGATACGCGGCGCGGTCGCCCAGGACCTGCCCATCATCGCACCCTCCTTGACCCTATCCGGCACATTCGCCGGAGAGAACGGGTTCGTCCATGCTGCCCTTTACGAAGAATTCGAAGAGGGCGGCCAGCGCCTCTTGACGTGGGGCCGCATCAACCTGGCCCTGCGCAACGGCTACGATACCTACGAACCCGCGGCAGGTTCCGTGACAGCATCCCTGCCCTTCCGGCCGACCGAGCACATCGTGGCCGGAGGGAGTCAGTTGCGCCTGGAGATCTACGGCGTACAATTGCCGGTCACGGGGACCGCGCAACCGCAACCTGGGGTCTTCGTGCTTGACGGGTCCACCTCTGCCTTGCAGGTCCCCACCCTGCCGATGAGCGCCTACGAGCCCATGCCCATCACGGCCCGTCCATAGGGCTTAACAAGCAGTGCGAGTGGGAACCACCATGGCCCACCCGCTTGCCACCCAGGTGCAGCACCCCTTGGCGAGCGACAAGTATGCCGGTAGCCAACACACAGGCATCTTGCCCATGGGTTGCATCCAATGCCGGGAAGGCGCCAAGCTGGTCCTGTTCGTCACGGGACTCTGCGACAAAGAGTGCTTCTATTGCCCGGTCAGCCGAGACAAGATGTACCGGGACGTGATGTTCGCCAATGAGCGACCCATCCATCCGGGCCAATGGGATGATCTGATCGACGAATGCGAGATGATCGGCGCAAAAGGCGCAGGGATCACGGGCGGGGACCCCATGGTCGTGCCTGATCGGGTCTGCGAAGTGCTCCGGGTCCTGAAGGCGGAGTTCGGCCCGGATTTCCATACCCACCTCTACACGAGTTGCTCGTTTGATATCGCGGAGATCGCCAAGCTGAAGGCCGCAGGATTGGACGAGATCAGGTTCCACCCGGAGGTCCGTGAATACAAGGACATGGCCAACGGATGGCACCATGCGGCCATCCAAGAAGCCCTGCGCGTCGGTTTGACCACCAACGTGGAGATCCCTGCGATCCCGGGCAAGGAAGAGGACATCCTTGCCTTGTGCGCGTACTTGGAGGACGTGGGCGCTGCAGGCATCAACATGAACGAGTTGGAGTTCAGCGACCCGAACATCGCCAATCTCAAGCGTTTTGGATACCAACCCATGAACGACGAATCCCAGTGCGTGGAGGGAAGCCGCGAGACCGCCCTGGCGGTCGTCGATGCCTGGCGCCGACGCCGCCAGGAGACGGGCAGCCGATTCACCGTCCATTTCTGCAGCAGTCCCTACAAGGACGCCATCCAACTCATGCAACGGCTACGACGCCGTGCCGACCGGACCCAACGCCCGTTCGAAGAACAATCGGAAGAAGGCACCCTCCTGTACGGTGTGCTGCTCCCCAAAGACGGCCGGCCGGGCGAGCTGGCCGAACGGCTTCGTGCTGAATACGAAGTCCCGGCCGATTGGATCGTCGTCACCGGCGATCGGGTCGAGACCGCGCCGGCGGTGGCCCAGGTGCTTGCCGAAGATGACCAACTAGAGATCCTCGGAGTCGAAGCTTGGATCAGCGAGGTCTACCCCACCGCGGACCGCCTCGAGGTCGAGCGCACGCCTCTGGATTAATCGGAACCGGCCCGACCGCTTGCGCGGCCTGCCAAGTGGATCACGCCTTGGATGGCGGCCACCACGAGCATCAGCGCCGTCAGGCCGGCCCCGACGAACATCACGAACAGGACACCGAACTGGCCCGGGTCGAACAAACTGTCTTCACCGGCCGGCCAGATCAGTTCGAGGGCCAAGGCGTATGCCACGATCGCCAACAAGGACCCGATGAGGACCGCCGGAGCGCGACGGGTCATGTCCTCCCACGCCGCGCCGAGCAGCAACAAACAGAGCACCCCGAGCCACAGCAGTCCCATGATGGAAAGGGCGACGACGCCGGGTAGCCATTTGTCCAGCACCCCCACGCCGAGGAGCAGCAGCAGTGGCGCCGCAAACGCGATCCAACCGAGCAGGACCTTCGAACGGTCTTGCCACCCTCGCCTTTGACCCATGCCGAGGCAGCGACCAGGGCCCTCATGAACCTTGGTGCAGGCCGCGCCAGTTAAGGCCCCCGCAGCGGTCGCCCATTGTGGCCCGCGTCATTGTGTCCGACCCCTTGGCTCCTGAAGGCCATGCATTGCTGAAAACACGGGGTCATGATGTGATCGACATCACGGGCATCAATGGGGAAGACCGCAAAGCCGCCATCGCAGCGGCAGAAGGCTGGGTGATCCGGAGCGGCACCCAGGTCACCGCCGAGGATTTCGCCATGGCGGCCCGGTTGCGTGGGATCGGCCGCGCTGGGGTCGGCGTGGACAATGTGGACCTCCAGGTGGCCACGGAACGGGGCGTGGCGGTCTTCAACAGCCCGACGGGCAACATCACCAGCGCCGCGGAACAGGCCTGGGCGTTGATGCTGGCCGCAGCACGGCGGGTCCCAGAAGCCGACGCGGCCATGAAGCAAGAGGACTGGGCGCGCAAGCGCCTCAAGGGCATGGAATTGGCAGGCAAGACGATCTTGATCATCGGGCTTGGCAAGATCGGGCGCATGATGGCCAAACGCGCCCAGGCCTTCGAAATGACCTGCCTCGGACACGATCCATTTGTCACACCCGAGGCCGCCAAAGCGTTCGGTGTGGAATGGGTCGAGGTCGATGAAGGGCTCCCGAGGGCGGACATCATCACGCTCCACACGCCGTTGGTCCCTGCCACCCAGGATCTGCTCGATGCCAGGCGCTTTGCGTTGTGCAAACAAGGCGCCATGGTGGTCAACGCCGCCCGCGGGGGCCTCATCGTCGCCGACGACCTGCTGGATGCTCTCGAATCGGGTCAGATCGGCAGCGCAGGCCTGGATGTCTGGCCCCAGGAACCGCCCACGGACTGGCGCCTGGCCAAGCACCCGCGGGTGGTGGCAGCACCCCACCTCGGAGCCTCGACCAAGGAAGCGCAGGTCAAGGCGGCGCTGCAAGCCGTCGAGCGGCTCTGTGATTTCTTGGATTCGGGCGATGCCGGGTTGGCGGTCAATGCCAAGAGCACGGTGCCCGATGCCTTGCGCCCATGGGCCGATCTGGCCCAAGCACTCGCCTGCTTCGGTGCCCAGACCGTCGAAGGTGCCCTGCAAGAGGTCACCCTGTGCGCTACGCCGGGGCTGGACGCGGAGACCCTGAAGATGCCGGCCGTGGTCGGAGCACTGGCCGCAAGCAGCGAGGCGCCCGTCAACGCGATCAATGCACCAGGGTTGGCTTCCGATTGTGGGTGGACCCTTTCATCGCGTGCCCTGCCCGAAGACGACGAGCAGTACCTTCGCGTCGTGCTTCGGACCCAGAAGGGCGAGTGGACCATGGAGGGCACGTATACACCCCATTACGGCCCTCGCGTCACCAACATCGACGGCTACGATGTGGAATTCCGACCCCATGGACGTTTCTTGTTGACGCGCCACGAGGACGTGCCAGGCGTGCTGGCTGCGGTCACCGCGGCTTTGGCCGATGCGCAGGTCAACGTAGCCAATGTCAGCTTGGCGCGCCGCAAACAGGACCAAAGCGCGTTGGCCGTCATCCGCGTCGATGGCAGCATCCCCCAATCGGCCCGTGACGCCCTGCGCGACCTACCTGCCATCAAGCAGGCCCATCGGATCCGTCTGTAGGCTCCAACTTCCGCGCGATGTTGCGAAGCCGCATGGCTTGCCACACCAGCAGGGCCACCAGGAGCCAAATGGCTCCCGCAGCACCGACGCCCCGATCCTCGTAGACCCAGAACGACAGCAGGACAAGGCCCACAGCCCCGACTTGCAGGACCCAGGCGACCATGCGTAGGCGATGTAAGAAACGCGGGTCCATGGGTGGGCACGGCGCATGGTCTTAATCAGGCCTCGGGGTGGCGGCGCCGTGGACTACGACAACCTTCCCGAAGTGGCCGACCTGGGCCTTGCCAAGCAGCACACGCTCAAGGCGCTCATGGACGCCTGGCGCGATGGGGGTGGCTTCACCAGCAAGAAGTTGGCCGTGGCCGCGGACCTGCTGCACAGCATGGTGACCAACGACGACGAGAAGGTCATCTTGAGCTTCCCCGCCTGCATCATGGCCACGGGCACGCGCGGCGTTCTGAAGGACCTGGTCAAGCACAAGCTGGTGGATGCGATCATCACGACCTGCGGCACGCTCGACCATGACCTGGCCCGATTGTGGGAAGCGTACTTCGCCGGCCGCTTCGACCTGGACGACCGAGAGCTGCACCAGCACGGCGTGAACCGACTTGGCAACGTGCTCGTGCCCAACGAATGCTACGGGGAGGTCCTGGAAGCCAAGCTCAAGCCCCGCCTGGAGGCTTGGGCCCAAGAGACCAAGGACTGGTCGACCCGCGAATTGTGCGCCAAGCTCGGCGAATGGGCGGCCGAGGAATCGAACCGCGAGGAAAGCCTCCTCTATTGGGCGTGGAAGAATGACATCCCGGTCTTCGTCCCCGGCCCGACGGACGGCAGTGTCGGCGCCCAGGTATGGATGGTCTACCAGAACCACCGCGATCTGCGCTTCAACCTGCTCCAAGACGAACAGGAACTCTCCGACCTGGTCTTCGGCGCCAAGCGCCTGGGGGCTCTCATGATCGGTGGTGGCATCAGCAAACACCACGTGATCTGGTGGAGCCAGTTCCGCGACGGTCTGGACACGGTGGTCTATCTGACGACGGCTCCTGAGTACGACGGCAGCTTGAGCGGCGCACGGGTGCGAGAAGCGGTCTCCTGGGGCAAGGTCAAGGAGGACGCCAGCTGGCAAACCGTCGAGGGCGACGCGACCGTGCTGCTTCCGCTGCTGGTCGGCGATCTCTTCGAGCGCCTTGGGTGAACCTGTTCGACCGCAAGCAACGGGTTCAAAAGTGTCCACCGGCGTGCGCCCCTGAATGGAGGAGCTCAACCCGTTCAAGATCGCCCAGTCCCAGCTCGATGCAGCTGCCAAGAAGATGCGGCTCAAGCGCAGCATGCACGAGTATTTGCGGGAGCCACAGCGCTTCTTGCAGGTGCGGATCCCGGTCAAGATGGACAATGGCCAGACCCAGACGTTCACGGGGTTCCGCTGTCAGTACAACGACGCACGGGGCCCTACCAAGGGGGGCATCCGGTTCCACCCCGAAGAGACGGAAGACACGGTCAAGGCGTTGGCTGCTTGGATGACCTGGAAGACCGCGGTCGTGGACATTCCCCTCGGCGGCGGGAAGGGTGGCGTCATTTGCGATCCCAAGTCCATGAGCGCGGGGGAACTGGAACGCCTGAGTCGCGGATGGGTCCGGGCGGTGCACCAGATCGTCGGCCCCGAAAAGGACATCCCGGCTCCTGACGTGTACACGACGCCGCAGATCATGGCCTGGATGACGGACGAACTGTCGGTGATCCGTGGCTACAACACGCCGG
This sequence comes from Thermoplasmatota archaeon, assembly GCA_041638175.1. GTDB lineage: Archaea > Thermoplasmatota > E2 > JACPAO01 > JAHFTW01 > JBFKXH01. Next base: position 9,052 of record JBFKXH010000005.1, on the reverse strand, counting down.
GCTTCATCACAGGCAAGCCCATTCCCTTGGGGGGTAGCGCAGGCCGCGGCGACGCGACGGCCCGGGGCGGCATGTTCTGCCTTCGGGAAGCGGCCCAAAAGATGGGGATCGATCTTTCCAAAGCGACGGTCGCCATCCAGGGTTTCGGCAATGCCGGCCAGCACGCACACCGTTTGGTCACAGAGCTTTTCGGCGCCAAGGTGGTCATGATCAGCGACAGTCGTGGCGCCATCTACAACAAGGAGGGCATCGACTTCAAGGAGGCCCTGGCAGAGAAGAACCGGGACGGCACGGTGCAAGGCCTCAAGGGGACCACCAAGAAGACCAATGCACAACTCTTGGCTGCCAACGTGGACATCCTGATCCCGGCGGGCATCGAGAATGCCATCACGACCAAGAACGCTGACAAGGTCAAGGCCAAGATCGTGCTGGAGTTGGCCAACGGCCCGACGACCCCCGGTGCCGATGCGGTACTCCACAAAGCCGGCGTCCACGTGGTGCCAGACTTCTTGGCCAACGCCGGTGGTGTGACGGTCTCCTACTTTGAATGGGTGCAGAACACCTACGGATACTATTGGAAGGAAGACAAGGTCCACCGCGAACTGGATGAGAAAATGACAGCGGCATACCACGCCGTATACGATCGCCACAAGCGCTCGCGGTGCGACATGCGGACCGCCGCGTACCTGGTCAGCGTGGCCCGGGTCGCAGAAGCGGTCGAGCTGCGCGGGCTTGTCTAGCCCGGGCGCCACGGGACCGCCCGCCCCAGCGGCCGACGGTCAGACCCGCTCCAGGTCCAGCAAGCGCGCCTTCAGTCCGCCCGCTCCGGCCATCTCCCCTGCGTACCCTCCCAGGCTCCCGTCTGCAGCGACGACGCGGTGACAGGGCACGACCAAGGGCAGAGGGTTCGCCCGGTTCGCACCGCCCACCGCCCTGGCTGCCCCCGGCTTCCCGACGGCCTCGGCCAATTGCGCATAGCTGCGGGTCTCACCGTACGGGATGTTCTGGAGTTGCTGCCAGACCGCTTCCTGGAAAGCCGTACCTTGCAGGCGGATCGGCAATTGGAATTCGGTCCGTAGACCTTCTACGAATTCCTGGATCTGCTCGGTCGCACGCACAAGGACTGCATCGAGGCGGGCCTCGGCCTCGGTCCCTGGCGCAAGGTCTGCCAGCTCCTGCCACAAGATCGCTGGCTCCGTACCCGGCAATTTGATGGAAACGATCTCCCCGTCTTGACTAGCGACCAGGAACCGCCCAAGGCGCGTTTCCACGCTTGTCCAGCACAGGCTCATGCACGGACAGGGGCACTGCGGCTCATGAGCCTTGTGAAGGGCACGATGAATGCAACCAATCCAAGGGCGAGCAGACCGACGGCCCAGGGAAGCGTGGCCGGGTCAAAGGCGCTGTAGAGCCACAAGGCCACGCCGCCGTTGAAGGCAAAGAAGCTGAGCCGAAGAGCGCCCTGGAAGCGCAGGGGCGCTTCGACCATGCGCGTGGCAAGTCCCATGAACATCTGCAGCACCCCACCGACCAATGCGGCGTTCCAGTGGGCATGCTGCAGCGCCGGTAGGCGCGGCGCCAGTTCATTGGGCACCGCGTTCAAGAACAGCCCCATCAGCACGGCACAGATGAGCCAGAAGATGGCGGTGAAGACGAAGGGAATGTAGATGAATTCGGGGGTCACCCGTTGCGTCTTGGATTTGTTCTTCATCATGTTGGCGCCCAACACCCCCATGTACGTGAAGAAGCCGACGAACACGAAGAAACCCAAGCCGGCGATGAGGCCACGACTCTGCAAAAGGAACCCAAGGACCAGGCCGCTGAGGCCGAGGAGGGTCGTGTGCAGCTCTCCCTTGATGGCGCCTGCTGCGGTGGCGGGCACGCCACTGAACCGAGGGATCCACAGGTGCGTGACCGCGTAGGTCGAAAGCAGTACATGCCCGATCAGCAGGATGTGTAGGCTGGCAAGGAGGAAGCGGGGATGCCAGAGGCTGTCGGCGGTTGCGAGCCCGAACGTGGCGACCGTGAACAGGCCCCCGAGCGCCAAGAACCGGTGCGCGAAGACGATCTGCTTGAAGCACGCCCCGTCGCCCTTGGCCAAGGGCTCGTCGGCGGGCACCCAGGTCTTGACAGCCTTGAACGTCTTGATGGCGACGATGACGGAGCCTACGGCGAACACCACGGCCCCGGCCATCGAGATGCGCGCATCCAGGCTGCTGCCGATGACGACCCCGCCGAACAGAATGAGGTAGACGGGCCAGCCGTAGCGAAGCACGCCGCCGCCAAAACGGGCGGCCCCCTCGGTCAAGGCAAGAAGTCCCAGCGACGCCGTGGTCAGCAAGGCCCATCCTGCCAGCGAAGGCGCATCGAGCCAATCGCCAAGCGCGATGGCCAGGAGCCAAACGATGAGGGCGGCGGTCGCTGCTTCGGCCGTTCGTTGCATCAGTACTTCGGGTTGGTGGGTTCGTACTCGGGCGGGATGTTGACCAAGGCCTTGACCTCGGGCACCCGTTCCTTGACGATCTTTTCTATGCCGGCCGCAAGCGTGACCTCACTCATGCTGCACCCATGGCAGGCGCCGACCATCTGGATGCGGACGATGCCTGTGTCCGGACTGTAGTCCAGGAACTCCAGGTCCCCACCGTCGAACTGCAGCGCTGGGCGGATCTCGTCCAGGGCGGCTTGGATCTGTTCCTCGATGGTCATGGTGGTTCCTTGTTCGTGGTGGTCTTGGGCCTTGCGGTCCGGGCTATAGGCTCAGCATGCTGGCTGCCGCCTCCATCGCTGCGTTGACGAACCACTCGGGGTTGACGCCGACGAGTACGACGAGGATGAGGCATGCACCGACCGCGTAGGTGGCTCCGCGGTCGACCGAGACTTCGCCACCCTCAGCATCTTCCACGTACATCTTGCGGATGACGCGGACGTAGTAATAGAGACTGATGGCGCTATTGATCACGGCGAACACGGCCAGCCAGATGAGCCAACCCAGGTGGCGGGTCACGCCCACATCGATGGCGCTGCTGAACAGGATGAACTTGCTCGTGAAGCCACCCAGGGGGGGTAGGCCGGCCATGGAAAGCAGGAACACCGCCATGGCGAAGGCCATGAAAGGTGCCCGCCGCGCAAGACCACGGTAGCCTTCTGTGTGGTCGGACACGCCGACCAGGAGCAAGGCCCCGATGATGAGGAACGCGCCGAGCTTCATCGCCGCGTTGACCATCAGGTGCAGCAAGCCGCCACCCACGGCGTAGACGCCGTGCTGGGCGAAGTAATGGGTGTTGTAGGCGGCACCGGCCACGACCACGGCGATCAGGAGATAGCCTGCTTGGGCGATGCTACTGTATGCGAGCATCCGTCGCAGGCTCTTCTGCTGCAATGCCACCAGGTTGCCGAGGAACATGGTCACGACCGCCACGGCGGCCAGGCCCAGTTGCCACGTCGCGGCCACACCGATGAGGCCGACGAGGAACACGTTGAAGAGGGCGGCAAAGCCCATCGCCTTGGAGCCCGCTGCAAGCATGCCTGCCACAGGGGCCGGCGAGCCGCTGTAGACGTCTGGGGCCCACGCGTGGAACGGTACGCTGCTGATCTTGAAGGCCAGGCCCCCAAGGAGCATGACCATGGCGATGATCGTGATGGCGTCGAAACTGCCACCCATGGACATGGCTTGGCCGATGGTCGGGATATGCGTCGTACCGGTCACGCCGTATACCAGGCTGATGCCGAACAGCGTCATGCCGCTGCTGACAGCGCCGATCGTGAAGTACTTCACAGCAGCCTCGGCCCCGATGGCATCGCGGCGGAAGCCGGCCAGGAGGTAGCTGCTCATGCTGGCCATCTCGATGCCGAGCAGGAGCGTGATGAGCTCTTGCGCCGAAGCGACGATCATCATGCCGAGGGTGGCGAACAGGATCAGGCCATGGAATTCACCGTGGTCTTCCTGGGTCCGCCCCGGGAGTACCCGGCCGGCACCAAGGACCGCCAGGAAAGCGACACCCGTGAAGATGACCTTCAGGAACTGACTCGCCTCGGTCACGACGAAGGCGGCGTTGGGGCTTTGGCCCACGTATTCGAGCGTGAAGGCGATGCCCGTGCCGGGAATGTCGAAGGACCAGCCGAGCAGGCTGCCGAGGCTGAGGACGAAGCCGCCGCCAAGGCCGATCAGCGCGAATTGTTGCATGCCCTTGCGATCCGTGTCCCATAGCGCGACGATGGGCGCCAGCAGCGCGAACAGCAAAACGACCAGTTCGGGCGTCATGCTCTGCCACTTCAGGTCGGGCAGCAGGAAATCACTCCACGCCATTCAGTTGACCCCCATGAGGCCCAGCACGTGATGGGTCCACTCGTTCATCTGGCCCAGGAGCACCGCGGGCAGCACACCCAAGACGATGGCAAGGATGACCAGGGCCGCGATGGGCCACTTCTCGGTGTTGTTGATGTCGTGCATGTGTTCCCAATCCACTTCGTGGTGGCGCCGCTCGGCACCGTAGAACGCCCGTTGCAGGGCCCAGAGGTAGTAGCCGGCAGTGATCAAGACGCTCCAGATCGGGAGCATGATCCACCAGCCGAAGGCCTGCCAGATGGCGGCAAAGATGGCGAATTCGGCGATGAAGCCCATCATGCCGGGCAAGCCGAGGCTCGCCAGGAACAACGCCGCCGTCAGGCCCGCCAGGTGCGGGGTCTTGCCAGCGATCCCGCCAAGCCGGCTGATGAGACGCGTACCGGTGCTGTGCTGCAGGCTGCCTGCGGCCATGAACATGCCCGCACTGATGACGCCGTGGGCCACGTTCATGTAGGCCGCACCCGCCCAGCCGAGGTCGTTGAAGGTCGCCAAAGCGATGGTGATCATGCCCATGTGGCTGACCGATGAATAGGCAATGAGGCTCTTCAGGTCGTCTTGGGCAAGGCACAGGAAGGCCCCATAGAGGACCGCCACGGTACCCAGCACGAAGAACACCCATTGGTATTCGGCTGCGGCATCCGGAAGGATTGGGAACGCGATGCGCATCAACCCATAGGATCCCATCTTCAGCAGCACGCCAGCCAGCATGACCGAGCCGGCCGTGGGGGCTTGCACGTGTGCATCCGGCAGCCACGTGTGGAAGGGCACCGCAGGCATCTTCACGAGGAAACCGAGCGCCAGGACGGCGAAGGTGACCATGGCGAATCCGTGGGCGAAGCCAGCACCTGCGCCTGCGTCCGTGAGCGTCGGGATGTGGAACGTGCCCAGGCCGGCGCCAAAGAAGAGCGCCATGAAGCCAAGGAGCATCACGAGGGACGCGCCGCCGGTGTAGACGAAGAACTTGTAGCTCGCGTATTGGCGGTTGGGGCCGCCCCAGATCGCGATGAGGAAGTACATCGGGATCAACACGAATTCCCAGAAGATGTAGAACAAGAACAGGTCCAGGGCCGTGAAGACCCCGATGACGGTGACGTTCAGCAATACCAGCAGCCCGAAGAAGAGTTGCGGGCGGTGTCCTTCCTTCCAGCTGTACAAGATGACGAGCGGCGTCAGGATGGAGGTGAGCCATGCAAGGCTCGCACTGAGGCCATCGACGCCGAAGCTGAGGCTGATACCATCCGTGGCCGCGCCGTTGCCAGCACCGAGAGCCGGGATCCACTTCCATTCGGTGACGTAGTGGTAGGTGCCGCCGCTGCTGATGCCCACATCGACGAACATCCACGTGGTGATCAGGGCAGCAGGCATGGTGCTCCACAACGCGATCTTGCGGCTGGCTTCGGCGCTGCTGCGGAAAGTGAGCAATGCACCGAACAGCGTGAACAGCAGGGTGTAGGGGATCAACCCCTCGACGTCAAGGAAACTCATGTTCACCACATCACCTCCGGAACGATCAGGAAGACAAAGACAAGGAACACCGTGGCACCGATGGTCAGCACGCTCAGGTAGGTGCTGAGCCGGCCGTCCTGGAAGCGGCGCAGCCAAGCACCCTCCCACATGGTCGCGCTGGCGACCCCGTTGACCGTGCCATCGATGGCCTTGCGATCAAACAGGTTGCTGAGCTTGGCGATGCCGACGGCCAAGACGTTGCCGATGGGCTCGTAGATGGCTTGCGTCACGTAGTACCGGTTGTACAGCAATCCACGGACGCCAGAGGTCGGTTCTGCGGCCTCCTTGGCAGGCAAGCCTTTGGCGTACTTGCGCGCGAGGAAGATCCCCGCCACGGCGATGGCCAGACTCAGGTAGGTGAGTGGTTCGGTCATGATACCCACCAAGATGTCGAAGGGCGCCACGTGGTGGGGGTGCCCCAGATCTTCGCTGTAGGGGTAGGTGATGACCGCTTCGAAGCCACCTGCCAGGGGCGCGACGAGCCACAACCCAGCGATGGCCGCGAAGATCGCGAGCACGATGAGGGGGCCTGTCATGATCCCCGGACTTTCGTGGGCATGCTCGGCATGCTCGGTGCGCGGGGCGCCGTGGAAGGCCAGGAACATCATGCGGAACATGTAGAAGGCCGTCATGAGCGCCGTCACCAGGCCCATCACCCAGAGAAGCGTGAACGTAGGGTCGTAGTGGCCTGCCTTGAAGGCGGTGGCCAACACTTCGTCCTTGGACCAGAACCCGCTGAACGGAATGATGCCTGCGATGGCCAACGTGCCGACCATCATGGTCGCGTACGTCTTGGGCATCTTGTGCCGCAACCCACCCATGTCCCGCAGGTCCTGGTGGTGGTGCATGCCAAGGATGACCGAGGCGCTTCCAAGGAACAAGAGGGCCTTGAAGAAGGCGTGGTTCATCAGGTGCAGCATGGCGGCCGTGAAGCCGATGCCGTTGTGGCTTTCCACGTACACGATGCCGCCGGCACCAAGGGCCAGGAACATGTAGCCCAGCTGACTGAGCGTAGAGAACGCCAGCACGCGCTTGATGTCAAGGGCGACCAGCGCCATGCTCGCGGTGTAGATGGCGGTGATCCCGCCGATCACACCGATCACGATGAACGTGTCAGGGTTGACCACGAAGAGCGGGAAGCTGCGCGCGACCAGGAAGACACCGGCCTTGACCATGGTGGCCGCGTGGATGAGCGCAGAGACCGTCGTGGGGCCTTCCATGGCGTCCGGAAGCCAGATGTCCAGGGGCCATTGAGCCGATTTGCCGACGGCGCCACCAAAGATGAGCAGGCTGGCCCAGAAGACCAGGGTCTTGTCTGCGCCTTCGAGGCTGGCAAACACTTCCCGATAGCTCAGGGTCTGGAATTCGATCAGCAGCAGGATGATGCCGACCATCAGCAGGATGTCACCAAGGCGCGTCGTCAAGAACGCCTTCTTGGCGGCGATGGCGGCGCTGTCCTTGTGGTACCAGTAGCCGATGAGCAGGTAGCTGCACAGGCCCATGATCTCCCAGAAAATGAACATCAGCAGGTAGTTGTCCATCAGGACCGTGCCGAGCATGCCGGCGATGAAGAGCGCCTTGACGCTGTAGTAGCGCCGCAGTTTCTCGTCGCTCTCTTCATGCATGTAGTGGGTCGAGAAAACCACGATGAGCAGGCTGAGAAGGCTGACCAACGTCGCCAACCAGACGCTCAGATTGTCAAACAGGAACCCGAACTTGAACTCGAACTGGCCGATGGTGAACCACGTGGTGGCCGTATCGGTGACCGCCTGCCCTTGCAGGATGTGGATCCAGAAGAGGTAGAGGCTCGCAAGCAGCGAACCGCTGACGGCGATGACGGGGAACATGGCCCCGCCGCGCCACATGGTCTTGCCACGCAGGAAGGTGACCAGGCTGGCCAACAGGGGCAGGCCCACGATGAGCAGGCCTGCGATCAGTTCCATGTTCCCAAAGTCGAAGTCTTGGACCAGGCTGTGGATGTCGACGTGGCCGTCGGAGGATCCGTGGCCGGTGTCGGCTGCGTTGTTTTCGGCCATGTTACCACCTCAGGGCCGTGGCTTGGTCTACGTCCACGGTACGTACGTGTCGATACAGGTGAATGAAGATCGCAAGACCCACGGCGGCTTCGGCCGCGGCCAGGGCGATGCTAAAGAGCGTGAAGCTCAAGCCATGCACGTCGCCATAGTGATTGGCGAAGGCGACGAAGTTGATGTTGGCCGCATTGAGGATCAATTCGACGCTGATCAGGATGCGCAGGGCACTGCGCTGGGTCATGACGCCAAAGAGGCCGAGGGCAAACAGCGCGGCCGCCAGGGTGACATAGTAATTGACGGGGAGCATTACTCTTCCTCCTCCATGCTGGCGGGGGCGTAATGGCTGCTGTCGTCGACGCTGCCCAGGGGCCGTGCGATGACGAGGGCCCCGATGAGGGCCGCCGTCAAGAGGATGCCAAGCACCTCCAATGCGATGACATGGTCGGTGAACAGACTCTGGGCCAGATCGTCGAAGTCCTCGGCGCCGCCGGCGTTGTCTTCTTGCCAAGGCACGGTCTGACTGACCGCCAAGGCGATGATGGCAAAGACCAAGGTGGCCCCGCCTGCGGCGATCATCGTGCGCTTGTTCATTCGCCCACCTCCATAGATTCTTCTTCTTCATCGCCGGCCACGAACATGACGGCAAAGACCAACAGGGTCAGGATGCCGCCCACGTAGACGAGCACCTGCACGATGCCGATGAAGGGGCTGCCCATCTGGATGAACAGGCCCGCGACACCGACCAATGCGACACCCAATCCGAGGGCAGCATGGAAGGTCCGCTTGGCGGTCACAGCGAACAGGCCGCCGGCCAAGGTCCACAGACTCAGCAGGGAGAATGCGATCTGTTCCCCGATCATTGGGCCGGCCCCCTTCCGAGAGCGGCTTCATTCTGGCTGAGTCGATCCGGCTTGTAGTCGAAGTCCCGCACGTACGCGGCGGTCTCGTACTCCTTGCCCATGCGGATGCTGTCCGTCGGGCATGCTTCTTCACAGAGGCTGCAGTACATGCACTTGCTGATCTCCACGGCCGGGAATTTCTGCTTCTTGTTCTGCGGCGTCTCGAAGCCAGGGTCGTAGTCGACCATGTAGCAGCTGCCATTGGGGCACGCTTGGCTGCACAGAGTGCATCCGATGCAGGTCTCCAGCTTGAGGTAGATGCGGCCACG
>JBFKXH010000004.1:0-18922 GCA_041638175.1 Thermoplasmatota archaeon | reverse complement strand
GGGTCGGCGTCTCGGGTCGCCTTCAGTGTGCCGCCCTCGATCCCTTGGATGGACTGGACGTTGTACAGGTTCGGCATGCCAAGCAGGGCTGCCACGCGGCTTCCCACTTCGCCGGCGACGCGGTCCAGGGATTCGGTCGCAGCCATGAGCACATCGCAGCCGCCGTCCGCTTCGATCGCGGCGGCCAGCGCTTTGCTGGTTCCGCGCCCGTCCGTCTCCGGTCCCGTCACGACGACCGCTTCATCGCAGCCCATGGCGAGCGGCTCCTTGATGAGGTTGGCTCCATTGGGGCCCGGGTTGTACGTGTAGGCCCAGACCGCCTCGGCCTGTCCGGCTTCCTTGAGCTTGACCGCCGCTTCGACGGCATGCTTGTCGAAGTCGCTGACCTTCCACGGCAACCCATCCAGCTTGGGCTCCTGGGTCGCGGCGTCGATCTTGAGCTGGGCCACATCCGGCGCCATCTTCACGAGGACTGCAATCTTGACCATTGGCGGCGCCCACCGGTGCTCCAGATAAAGCGGTTCGGGCCCTGCAACCCTAAGAGACGGGCGGGGGTTGGGCGTTCGTGCCTGCGGCGATCGAGATGAAAGGCGTGACCAAATCGTTTGGTGAGACCAAGGCACTCGATGGCATCGACCTGCGCATCGAAGCCGGCACCGTGTATGGTCTGTTGGGGCCCAACGGCGCGGGAAAGACCACGGCCATCCGGGTCCTGTCCACGCTGGTCCGGCCGGATGGAGGCACGGCCCAGGTGCTTGGCCTGGACGTGGTGGCCCAAGGCAAGGAGGTCCGACGCAAGATCAGCCTGACAGGGCAGTTCGCCTCGGTCGATGACGAGCTCAGCGGTCGGGAGAATCTGATCTTGGTGGGGCGCCTCGTGGGGTTGTCTCGCAGGGCGGCCAAGGAACGCGCAGATGCTCTACTTGGGTCGTTCGGGCTGGTTGATGCCGCAACGAAACTGGTGGGACAATATTCAGGGGGGATGCGCCGCCGTTTGGACATCGCAGCCAGCTTGGTCGTCACCCCAGAGATCCTCTTTTTGGACGAGCCGACGACGGGGCTTGATCCGCGCAGCCGCAACCAAGTCTGGGACATCGTGAGGGCCATTGCTGGCAGCGGGACCACGGTGTTGCTGACGACGCAGTATCTGGAAGAGGCCGATCGACTGGCAGATCGCATGGCCGTCATCGATCATGGGCGCGTCATCGCCGAGGGGACCAGCCAGGACCTGAAGGCCCTGGTGGGGGCCGATGCATTGCATGTGCGCATCCGTCACCGGGCCGACCAGGCCAAGGCCAAGGCCATCTTGGAAAATCGGCTGGGGGTCCAGTTTCACCAAGAGGCCGATCCCACGTCATTTTCCGCCAGCGTGGACCCCGCGGGCGTCGGCGTCGCGATCGATGCGCTGGGAAACGCCGGCATCGAGGTGGCCGAGTATTCCCTGGGGGCACCCAGTCTGGATGAGGTGTTCTTTGCACTCACGGAGGCAGCATGAAGGACGACTTCACGGTCGATGTAGCGACCGTGCTACGGCCGGGTGTCGCGCCGGAGCCAGCCGGGTTCATGACCGCGATCACAACGCATGCATGGCGTGCGATGCTGAAGATCAAGCACGTGCCTTTCCAACTCTTTGACGTGACGGTGATGCCCATCATGTTCACGTTGCTCTTCACCTACCTCTTCGGCGGGGCCCTTGCCGGAACGCCGCGGGAATACGTCCAGTTCTTGGCGCCGGGGATCCTGGTCCAGACCGTCGTGTTCATCACGGTCTACACGGGCGTCGGCGTGAACACGGACATCAAGAAGGGCCTGCATGACCGGTTCAGGAGTCTGCCCAATTGGCAACCGAGTCCGGTGATGGGCATGCTGACCGGCGACCTGTTCCGCTACGCCACGGCATCCTTCGTGGTGTTGGCGGTCGCTATGATCATTGGTTTCCGGCCTGAAGGCGGCCTACTCGGGGTGCTCGCCGCCGTGGCATTGATCCTGGTCTTCTGCCTTGCGCTAAGCTGGCCGTGGATCATCGTCGGGCTGCTCGTCAAGACGCCAGAGTCTGTGATGACGATGAGTTTCATTCTGCTGTTTCCCCTCACGTTCGTCAGCAACATCTTCGTCGATCCCAAGACGATGCCCGGCTGGTTGCAGGAAGTCGTCCAGATCAATCCGGTCACCCATTTGGCGACGGCAGCCCGGCGTTTCATGGCCGGCGATTTCGGGGCGATGGAGGCGGTCTGGGTCGTAGCCGCGGCAGCCGTCCTCACGGCGGTCTTTGCGCCGATCGCCATGGCGATGTACCGTCGCGAGCGGTAAGGCCATGAGTCCCCGCGGGCCTGCCCAGGCATGAGCAACGTCGAGAAGCGCGTGCAGGCATTGGGGGCTGAGGTGCCCGAAGTGCCCAAGCCGGCGGCCAACTATGTCCCGTGGACGATCAGTGGCAACACCATCTACGTAGCGGGCCAGATCCCCGTCGCGGGCGGCGAGGTGAAGGCGACGGGGAAGGTCGGTCGCGAACATGATCTTGCGGCGGCCCAGAAGATCGCCCGGCTGTGCGCGCTCAACGTCATCGGGGTCCTGAAGGCGGCGGCCAAGGAGGCCGGCAAGACCCTGGATGATGTACGGGTGGTCCGCTTGAGCGGTTTCGTGGCCGTTGCGCCGGGCTTCACCGACATCCATCTGGTCACGAACGGGGCGAGCGACCTGATCGGCAAGGCGTTCGGAGAATTCGGCGTGCATGCGCGCAGTGCCGTCGGCATGGCCGAGTTGCCGCTGGGTGTCCCGTTCGAGCTCGAGGCGATCGCCGAATTCAAGTGATCGGGCAGCAAGGTTGAAAGGCGTCAGGCCTGATATGTTCGGGCCGAGGGTGAACATGGCATTCCGACTCTCCGACGATGAACAGATGATCCAGACCATGGTCGGCGAGTTCGCGCAAGGCCAGATCACCCTGGATGGGGCGCAAGATCTGGATCGCCACGACCGCTTTCCGGAAACCATCCTGCAGACCGCGGCAGGCCTTGGACTGACCAGCATGACGTTGCCCGCCGAGCAGGGTGGGGCGGGGATCACACCCGTGGCGTTCGCGGCGGCCCTGGAGCAGATCGCCCGGGTCTGCGTCAGCACGGCGACCTTGTTGGCCAACCACGGCTATGCCCTTCGACTGCTGGCCCACGGCGATGCATCGGCAGCGGCCGGCGGCGAGATCGCGGCGGTGCTGGCGACGGAAGAGGCACATGGCAGCGACAAGGAGACGCTTGGCACGGAGGCCGTTCCGGACGGTGACGGTTTCGTGTTGACGGGCATGAAGGTGTGGGCCATCGGCGCTGCGGGCGCCAAACACTTCGTGACGTTGGCCCGTGTCCCCGGAGAAGGGCCGACGCTGTTCCATGTCCCGGCCTCGGCCGAGGGGATCACCTTGGGCCGTAACGAGGCGCTCATGGGGCTGCGCGCGTGCGGCATCCGGACGGTGTATTTTTCCGGCGTCCGCGTCCCCAAGACGGCGATCCTTGGTGAGGTCGGCCAAGGGGCCACCATGCTCGCCAAGGAACGGCCGTGGCTTCATGTGGGCGTTGCGGCCATTGCCGTGGGCGCGACCCTGGGTGGGTACGAGGCGGCCCGGGAGTTTGCCCAGACGCGCATTCAATTCGGCGAGCCGATCGGCAAATACCAGGCGGTCTCTGACAAGGTGACCGAGGTGGCGACCCAAGCGGCGGCTGCACGTGCGCTCACGTTCCAAGCGGCCAGCCACCTGGACGACGACGATGCGGCGACGTGGGCGGCCCAGGCCAAGGCGTTCGCGATCGAGATGGCGATCCCCAACACGCGCCACAACATCCGCATCCAAGCGGGGACCGGCTTCATGCGTGAGGGCGGGACCGAACGTTTTGCCCGTGACGTGCGGAGCCTCCAGTTCGTCGGGGAGCCCGTGCACATGCAGAAGGATGTCATCAAGCGGGCGATCATGCCGGACGTGCCGTTCGAGACGGCCCCTTAGGCTGCCCGAAACCTCCTTCATGGGCCCCGGAAGTGTCCGGCCCGTGGCCGTCACGGAGCAGATGGAGGAATACCTAGAGACCATCTACCGACTGGAAGAGGAAGGCCGCGTCGCGCGCACCGGAGAAGTGGCCAAGCATTTGGGGGTCGCGCCGCCCAGCGTGACCGACATGCTGCAGAAGCTGGAAAGGGCGGGGCTGGTCGTCTATGAGCCCTATCGGGGGGTCAACCTGACGGACAAGGGGCGTGCCCTGGGCAAGCGGCAATTGGAGCGCCACCGCGTCATGCAGGCCTTCTTGCAAGAAGTGTGTGACATGGATCACCAGGCGGCCCACGAAGCGGCGTGCGAGATGGAGCACTCGATCCCTACAGAACTCAATGACTGGATGGAGGCGTACCTGGAAGAGCGGCTTGGACACCCGTTCGACGTCAGCCGGAAGGTGCGCGAACAGATCGAAGGATAGGCGGGCCAGGTTTCGGGAGCCCGAAAACGGCTAAATATCGGCCCTGGCTGCGAGGTTTCGAGGAATCGAAAAATGCGCATCCTTGTTTTCGCAGCCCTGATGGCCACCCTGTTCGCTGGTTGCTTCGGAGAGGACGAGACCGTCCGCATCGCCTTCGTCACCAAGGACACGGCCTTGGAACCCCATGAAGATCCCGAGCAATTGGCCAAGTGGATCGAAGACCAGACCGGTCGCAAAGCCGAAGTGTTCCTGTTCACCGAGAGCAACACTGCCCTCCAGGCCGTCGCTTCGGGCCAGGCCGACATCGCATCCGTGGACGGGGCTGCGGCTTGGCTTGCCTGGCAGCGCCTTGGCCTGGAGGCCGTGGCCAGCGAAGTCCGTGGCGATGGACGCACCTTCTATCATGCCGCAGCCTGGGTCCTGGCTGATTCCGAGATCCAGACCGTAGAAGACCTGGCCGGCAAGAACAGCTGCCACACGGGCGCGACCAAGAGCGCCGGCATGATGATGCCCATGAGCTACCTGGCAAGTCAAGGACTCGTCAATCCGGACGACTATGCGGATGACATCAGCCAAGTCCAGGAGATGGCCAAGGACTTCTTCGGCGTAGCGACCATCGGCGGTGCCTACGCCGGTTACGAGGGAGCGCTGCGTTGCCTTTCGGACGGCACCGGCGATGTCGCGTTCGTCCGCGACACGACCCCCCAGGACTACTGCGCAGAAGCGGCCGAATCCTGGTGCCTGGACCTGTCCGCGTACCGCCGACTGGTCGTCTTCGGCCCGGTCCCTGAACACCCGTTCATGGTCAACCCTGACGCGGACTCAGCCATGATCGCGGACGTGGTGGATTCCCTGGTCGCACTCAAAGACAGCGAAGAAGGGCGCACCATCCTTGACAACCTGTTCGGCACCGGCGAGATCCGTCCGGTCACCACCGAGGAGCACCTCGGCGAATACGGTGCATTGATCGCGCTCCTACCCGGCATCGAGGCCTACGTCGGATCCAAGTAATGCCTGCCCTCGAGCTTCGCGGACTGGACGCCGGCTACCACGGCCACGCCCCCATGGTCCGCGGGCTCGACCTGACCCTCGAACGGGGCGAAGCGGTCGCCATCATGGGCCCCAGCGGGGGCGGCAAGACGACGCTTCTGAAGACCATCGCGGGCCTCCTGCCCCCCCGGGCCGGAAGCATGACCGTCCTCGGACACCCCCATCCGGATCGCCCACCCAAAGGCGCCATCGGGTATGTTCCCCAACGTCTGGGGTTGGTTCGACATACCAGTGTCCTCGACAACGTCCAGCACGGAGCCCTGCACTTGGCCACTCGGTGGCAGAACCTCCTGCATCGCGCCCCCCGTGGAGCGACCGAACGCAGCTGGGACGCGCTGCGGGCGGTCGGGCTCGAAGACAAGGCCGAAGAACCGATCCTGAAGCTCAGTGGAGGACAGCAGCGCCGCGTCGCCGTGGCGCGCACCTTGGTGCAACGGCCACGACTGTTGCTTGCGGATGAGTTCCTTGGTGAGTTGGATCCGCGGACCGCCAAGACCGTGGCAGGCGCGGTCCGTACCTTGCAAGAGGAAGAGGGCACCGCGGTGCTCATGGTCGAACATCGGCTCGATCAAGCCTTGCGCGTCGCGGACCGCGTGTTCAGTCTGCATGACGGCTTGCTGGAAGAGGTCCACAATGCGTAACGTGCCCTGGATGCCGGTCGCCGGCGTCCTGCTCTTCCTTTGGGCGTGGTTCGGACTCGACCTCGACGCCAGCCGCATCGGGCGCGCGCCCGAGGCCCTGGGCAACCTCATGCGTGATGCCTGGCCCCCGGATTTCTCCCAGCGTGCCTTGTTGCAGGACGCACTGATCGAGACGCTCCAGATCGCCATCCTCGCGACCGTCTTCGGCGTCATTTTCAGCATCCCCCTTGGATTGCTGGCGGCACGCAACCTGTTCCCCAAATGGATCGCGACGCCGATCCGACTGGTGGCGTCCGCCGTGCGCGTCCTGCCGAGCATCCTCTGGGCGCTCATCGCCGTGCTCGTGCTGGGCCCCGGCCCCTTGGCCGGCGTCGTGGCCATGACGTTCTACACCATCGGCTACCTGGCGAAGCTCCAATCGGAAGCGTTCGAGGGCATCCCCCGCGACGCACTGGACGCAGTCCGCGCCATGGGCCTTGGACGATCCACGGTCGCATGGCATGTCGCCCTTCCGGAGGCAGCCAACGCGCTTCGCAGCCAAGTCCTGTTCATGCTCGAATACAACGTACGCAACAGCAGCGTCGTCGGCATCGTCGGAGCGGGTGGCTTGGGCGTGCTGCTGAGCAACTATGTCACCTTCTACGACTACGGCCGTCTGTTTGCCGTGCTGGTCGTGCTGTTTGTGACCGTGGTCGCCATCGACGCGCTGAGTTACGCCGTTCGCCGACGCTTCATCGAAATGGACGAAGGTCCGCGAGCACGCTGGCGCGATCTCTTCTGGCCCCGGCCCTGAAAGCCTAAGAACCGACACCACAAGGACCCACCATGGAACTCAGTCTGACCCTTCGAAACATCGCCCGCTACGTCAAGGACGTGGATGCCAACGTCCCTCTCTACCAAGCCCTCGGCTTCAAGGTCACCCGCGAGGCGGGCGACATGACGGTCCTCGAGCACGCCGACGGCTTGCAGATCGTCCTGCATCGCTGGGACGAACGCCCGACCAGCATGCTCGACACGGCCATCGGCTTCACATTGGCCGGGGACGCAGAGGACGTGCAGGCATACCTGGAAGCCGCCGGGTGGCAACTGCTGCGCGCCCCCCACGCCAGCGACGTGGGCTACTTCTTCATCTACGGTGACCTGGACGGCAACCCGATCAACCTGGTCGGCAAGCCGAAGGCGCAGGCCCCCCCGCCGGGGACCGTCCGCTTGGTCATGAAGGACGGCATGGCCATCGCAGAATAGAGGCCTAGGATTTTTCAAACCGGGCTGCGCTTCTCGATCGTGCGCCTGATTATCTTGCTGCTTGCGCTGAGCGGAACTGCCCAGGCCTGCACACCACCCGCGCCCGCCGTGGAGGATTTTTCGCGCGCCGAAGTCCACGGGGGCGAATTGGCGACGCGCATCGATGGCCAAGACGTCTTGCTGAACCTCACGCATGGCACCTGGCGCATCGACGAAGAGCCACCTGTATGGCGGCTGCCGGCGCGCCCGCAGGAGATCTCGCGAGGGAATGTGACCCTGCAGTATCACTACGGTCCGTCGGGGGACACCTGCTACAACGAATCGTTGGTGGGATTCAGTGTCGAAACTGCCGGAGCCGTTCGCAGCTGGGGCGCGCCCCCCGGGGTCCGCGCCACCCACTCGTTGGAAAGCACGCTCTATGTGATGGACACTTGGTTTTCCGTGGTCGAATGGGACGACCACCGGGTCTTGGTCGGCGACTGGGGCACAGGGTCGTTGGAGCCCGCCGCCGTCGACTCGCTCGACGGATTCGAAGCGTATGACGTGGAGGACTCCCTTTACTTGCTGCGCGACGGCGAAGGGATCGAGATCGGACCCTCCGAAACGAGGAGCTTTCTGATGCCCGAAGGCCAGGTGTATACCCTGTTCGCCACCGAGCCGCCGACCGCGCGCGCGGCGGATTGGCTCTGGACGCTGGACATGCCGATCGAACGGGCGATCCTGATGGGGTCCCTGCCCTCGGGGATCGTCCTGGCCGACGGCTCCCTGTACCTGCTCAACACCACACTCATCCTTCGCTACGACGGGATCATCAACTTCCATTTTGCGACGGAGCACACGATCGTGCAGACCTTCGACGCCGGCGGCCTGGGGGCGCTCGTGGTCGAACAGCGGCCAGACGAGGGGCCGGTCGCCCATGGCGTCCTCCTCCCGGATGGTCGTTTCATGGTCAAGGACTTCTACGACCCCGACGCTCGCTGGCACGAGGAAGGGCAGGGCCCGGTCGAGGAGGTCAAGGAGTCTCCCGCCATGGTCGTCGCGGTCCTGGTAGGGCTGCTCTTGACCCTCCGCAGGCGCTAAATACCACGCCACCTCGGCAGGCCTGCGCCTGATGGGCCTTTGGCCATGCCGTGTGCAGTGACTTCGGTCGCGATACCAGGCGCAGTGATACCATGGCTACATTCAAGATCGTCATCAACGACAACGATGGCAAGAGCTACAACTTCGAAGTGACCGGTCACCACGCCCAGAACCTTGTGGGCAAGAAGATCGGTGACGAGATCGACGGCATCAACGCCAACCTGCCCGGTTACAAGCTGACCATCACGGGTGGCACCGACAAGTCCGGCTTCCCCATGCGCCGTGACTTCGACGGCCAAGAGCGCCGGCGCATCATGCTGACCGAGGGCACGGGCTTCCACCCCGTCAACGCCCCGGGCAAGCGCTTCCGCAAGTCGATCCGTGGCAACGTCATCAGTGCCGAGATCGTCCAGGTCAACATGAAGGTCAGCAAGTCCGGCAGCAAGCCGGTCGCTGACCACTTCGCCGCCCTGGCCGAACAGAGCTAGATCCGACGCGCCACGGCGGCCAACCCGATCAGCAACAGCGGCAGCGCTGGCGCCGGCATGCCTCGTGTACGGGCCAATGAGTTGACGGTGACCGAGTCTCCGGTCTTGTTGGCATCGCTCGAAGCAAACGGCGTCAAGACGACCTGGAAGGACGCCTCGTCGTTGTTCCACCCCGATTTTTCCGGGTGCTCGAATCGGACCTCCATGATTTGCTGGTCACCCGGCGCGAGCGGGGCGTCGGGCCAGACCTCGGGCGCGGTCACGTGGTCGCCGATGACCTCGACGCGCACCAATGTGGGCGCATTGCCAAGGTTCGTGACCGCGATCTCATAGACCTCCCTGTCGCCCGGTTCTCCCTGCTTGAGGTTCTTGGTGGCATGGGCTTCGATCAGACCGTGATAATCGACGACGAATGCCAATTCCATGATCCGCACGACCGAATTGGAGGCGGTCGGGGTCTCCCACGAAACACTACCCGCGATCAACGCCGAGAGGGGCCGCAGGCCTGCCGCCGTCGTGGTCGCAGCCAGGGTGGCCGACGTGGTGCCGGTGACCTCTGGAGTCACGACGCAATCCGGCAAGGTCACGGCCGTGACCGGTTCAGCGAAGCTCAGCGTCGTCCCGTTGGGCATCTGCGCAGACCACTCGACCTGGCCTCCGTCGGCGCCGGCCTCCGGGGCCGCTCCGGCACAGCCGATCGTCCACTGCAAGGTGACCGGGTATTGGCCGTCCGGGGCGATTGGCTCCCGGGAGGCGTCGACCGTCGCGGAAAGCGTGTAGCCGTCCTGCGCTCCGGCCAAGGGAAGCAATAGAAGCACCAGGAGCCACCGCATGGGGGGCCATCCCATGCTGTAGGGATGAGGGTTTGTGTCGCCCCACCCTTTTATCTGAGGCCCACTTGGCCGAAGACGTGCCCCAGACCGTCCAGAAGTCCGTCACGAGTCAACCGGAGGTCAACATCGGCCTCATCGGTCACGTGGACCACGGCAAGACCACGTTGACGAAGGCCCTGAGCGGCAAGTGGACGGACGAGCATTCGGAAGAATTGAAGCGTGGCATCAGCATCAAACTGGGCTACGCGGACACGACCTTCTACAAGGGCAAGGGCAAGGACGGCGACGACGTGTACACCACCAAGCCCGATGACGAGCGCTTGGCAGGGGAACCGGAGCTGCTTCGTCGTGTGAGTTTCGTCGATGCGCCGGGTCACGAGACCCTGATGGCCACCATGCTCTCTGGCGCGGCCCTGATGGATGGCGCACTTCTCATGGTCGCGGCCAATGAAAAATGCCCGCAACCGCAGACCCGCGAACACCTGATGGCCCTCGATACGCTCGGGGCCAAGAACATCGTCATCGTCCAGAACAAGATCGACCTGGTCAGCGAGGAGCGGGCCATCGAGAATTTCAAGGAGATCGAGGAGTTCGTCAAGGGGACCGTCGCCGAAGACGCGCCCGTCATTCCGATCTCGGCCCACCATGACGTCAACTTGGGCGCCTTGGTGCACGCCATCGAGGACCACATTCCGAGCCGCCCTCACGACCCGGCGGCCGACCCGTACATGCTCGTGGCGCGCAGCTTTGACATCAACAAGCCTGGCACCGGCCCCGGCAAGATCCGCGGCGGCGTCATCGGAGGAAGCCTGAGCCAAGGAACGCTCAAGGTCGGCGACGAGATCGAGATCGCCCCCGGCGTCAAGGTGGAAAAGGACGGCAAGACGAAGTACGTCCCCGTCACCACCAAGATCAACGCCCTGTTCTGCGGCCAGCAGAGCCTGGACGAAGCGGGCCCCGGCGGACTCATCGCCATCGGGACTGACCTGGACCCGGCCGTGACCAAGGCGGACAACCTGGTCGGCCGCGTGCTTGGTCACCCTGGCAAGATTCCCCCCGTACTTGATCGCTTGTCCATGCACGTCACGCTGCTGGACCGCGTGGTCGGCGCCAGTGATGACACGGCCGTGGATCCCATCAAGGTCAAGGAGCCGCTCATGCTCAACGTGGGAACTGCCACGACCGTCGGGCTTGTGCTGAAGTCGGCCAACGACGACATCGAGTGCGTCCTGAAACTGCCTGTCGCAGCCATCCCTGGCAGCCGGATCGCCTTGAGTCGTCGCGTCGGTGGCCGGTGGCGTCTCATCGGTTACGGCGTCCTGTCCTGATGAAGATCGTCGCGGACACCAACGCCTTGATGCTCCCGTTCACCGACGGGACGGATCTGGTCGAAGAACTCACCGACTTGGTGGGCGCCTTCCACATCTTGGTTCCCTTCAGCGTCAAGCAGGAGCTCCAGTCGCTGGCGCAGGGCAAGGACGCGGCGGCCCGCGCGGCGGCAGGGGCTTTGCGCATGGGGCTTGGTGAATTGGTCCCCACGGATCTGCCGGGGGACGATGGCCTGCTGGAAGTGGCCCGGGCGGGAGCGGACGCCGTCATGACCAACGATCGGCGGCTTGCTGGTGAAGCCAAGAAATTGGGCCTGCGCGTCGTGCAGAGTCGCGGCCGCGGCCGCTTGCACTTGCTTTAGCGCCGCTTGGGCATCATGTGGGTGGCGCGACTTGCCGCCCCGCGGCGAAGCGCAGAATCGACCAACAAGGGCACCACGGTCAGCAACGCAAAGATGGCGATGCCTCGAAAAACAGGGCCCTGGATCTGGTACCACATGCCAAACCCTAGGGCAAGCAGGATCATGAGGATCGCGGCCCGTGCCTCCGTGCGCGCCGTCTCCGTCAAGATCTCTGCGTGGACGGCCGGCTCAAGCTCGGAATCTTCGTATCCAAGCCAACGAGCCAAGGCATTGCTCACATCCTAAGCAAGGGGCCTGAGCCAAAAAGCCAATGGGCGGGTGTTCCTGGCAAGCCTGTGCTGACACAGATCTGGTTCATCCGCCACGGTGAGGTGGAGGCGCCGTTCGTGGGCACCTTCGTGGGACGAAGCGACGTCGCGCTGTCGGACCTGGGCCGCCACCAGGCGCAGGCGATCGCGAAGTACCTGGAGCCTGCGGACCTGGCGGCAGTCGTGACGAGTCCCCGGACAAGGGCCCGGGACACGGCGGCGCCACTCGCGGAGGCCGTGGGCGCGGACACGGTCGTGCGCGACGGCCTTTCTGAGATGCACTTCGGGCAATGGGAGGGGCTTGCCTGGCCGGCCATTGAAGCCAAGGATCCGGAATTCGCTGCGCGTTGGCAACAAGACCCGGCCAACATCCCCATCCCTGGTGGCGAGGCGGCGGGCGCTTTCGAGGCCCGGATCCATGGCGAATTGGAGCAGCTCGTGGAGGAATTCGCCGGGCGGACCATCGCGGTCTTCGGCCATGCCGGCACCAACCGTGCGATGCTGTCCCATGCCTTGGGGATCCCCTACATGGAGACGTTTCGGTTCGCCCAGGATTACGGCTGTGTCAATGCCGCGGCGTGGCACGCCGAGGGTCATGCGCAGATCGCGTTGGTGAACTTGGTGCCCGGCCCACCTTCCTCCGATCACGGAGACGGCGGCCGCGTCTTGGAGTAGTCCGGGTCACGCAGGCATCTGCTGAGCGCAGAGAGGGGTTCGATGCCCCGGCCTGGCGAGCCCGGCCGGTGCGACCCCTTGGCGAAACCCTCTCTCAGGCTTCACCGTGTTCAGCGCAGAGAGAGGGATTCGAACCCCCGGGGACAAAGTCCACCCGCTTTCAAGGCGGGCGCCGTGGACCGGACTTGGCTATCTCTGCAGGCGCGCCACTTGCCCGGCCCTTATCAACTGTACAGCACGGACCCGCGCACTTCGACGACGTGGTCGCCGGGTGCGACGCCCTGGTACCTGTACTCGAACGTCCACGTGCCCGCGGCCGGGTCATCGACCAGGTATTGGTGCAAGGCGTTCGCGAAGTCAGCTCGGTCGACCGGGACGCCCGATGGATCGCGCAAGAGCGTCTCATCCGCCTGCAACAGCAGTGGGCTGGTCTGGCGAAGTGCCTGCAATTGCAGTCGCGACGCCTCGCCATAGACGGGGATCTCCAGCGAGTGCACGAGGAACCCTTCGGCCACTCCGTCCGTCGCTTCGATGACCGTATCAATGATCGTCGGCACGCGAAGGGCCAGCGGCTCGACGCCGACGTAGAGGACCTCGCCACTGGCCGCGTCGATGCGTGCAGTGGCGACGGTGGGCATGGCGCCCCCATCCAGGTAATCATCCAAATCCGTGTGGAACACGATCCAATGGTTGCTGGGCGTAGAGATGGTCGCCGGGCATCCCTCTTCCACATCCAGTTGCGGGAAGTAGTAGTAGGTCAGTTCGCCCTCTGGGAATTCCTTGATGTGTTCGCCGAACGCCTTGGTCGCCAAGGCGGCCTTGGCGGCCTGCGAGGAACTGAGGTTCCAATCGTCCGTGTGGGTGACCAGGGCACATAGCACCTGCGCGTCCTCTTGTTCGCGTTGCCACGCCTGGATCCAGTCCAGGGTCTCGTCGAAGGCGGCCGTTTCCGGCGACAGGGATGCAAAGGATGCCGTCCCTTGGTACGGTCCGGTGTATGCGGCAAAGAGGCGATGGAGGCTGCCATCGGCCATGGCCTGGGTGTAAAGGCCCCCGAGCAAGCGCCGTTCCTCGTCGTACGCGAAGTGGGTCGTGACCCACGCGCCGAGGCGACCGTCCCCCATGCGGCCGTGGTCCATGTCCTGGTCGAAGGTCTCCGCAAAGCGTGCTGGCTGACCGCCTTGTTGCATCAGGTCTTCTTCGTACGCCTGCCAATCCAACGGCCCTTCCGTACCGGTCACGCCCAAGAACAGGCTGTATTCGAACTCCGCGTCGACCGCCTTTTGGCTTGCGGCGACCGCAGCATGCGCCTCGACCGTGTCGGGAGGGTCCGCGCCAAAGCACCCCGCAAGGGGAAGCAACAGAACGATCACCCAGGCACGCATTGCAGGAGAGGACGGTTACGGCGCGATAAATCCTGCTGTCACGTCCGCGAGCCCTCAGCGGATCTCTACGCCTTTCCAGAATGCGATGTAGCCCGCGATCTGCCGGGCTTCGTCCTTGGGCTTGGGGTAATACCACGCCGCGTCGTCGTTGCGGCCGTCTGGTGTCACCACATGGTAGTAGCTGGCTTCTCCTTTCCACGGGCACGTCGTGTGGTGGTCGGAATGGGCCAATAGGCCCCGGTCGACGCTTGCTGCCGGGAAGTAATGATTGCCTTCCACCACGACCGTCTCATCCGAAGTCGCCAAGACATGCCCCCTCCAGGTGGCCTGCACCATGGACTAGCCTTGGCGAGCACCCGCCATAATGGCAGCGGTCTGGGCAAGTCTCATGTGTCCGTGTTGTACATGGGTCGCCATGCGCTGGGCCCTTCTGTTCGTTGTCCTGACCTTCGCTGGGTGCCTCCAGGAAGAAGAAGCCTCGGACCCCACCCCACCGCCCGTGCCAGATCCTGTCATCGGAGGCGACGCGACGGCGCCGTGGTCCCTACAGTTGTGTGACCATGGGTATCGCACCGTCCAGCCCGCCGATGCTGCGTGGCGCGTCCCTACCGACCGGACCTGTGACTTCCGGGTCACCAAGCCCTTGCTGGACCCTGGGCGGTTCGATTGGCAGACCCAGCACGGGCCTGGCAACGAGGTCTCCTTGGCGGTCAATCCCACCGACCCCCTGAACCTGGCCGGCGGCGCCAAGGACTACACGGTCAGCTACATTTCCGAGGTGGCCGATTGCGGCCAATACACCGTCTGGAATGGCCACTTCTGGAGCCTGGATGGCGGGCGAACCTGGGGCAATGACCTGATCCCCGGCTTCAAAGGAGACCCCCGTGACAGCCCGCTGCACGGCAACGAATGCAACACGGATCCAGTCAGTGTGTTCGACAGCGATGGAACGTACTGGCACAACGGGCTCAATTACCGAGGCGCCCGCGCCGATGTCGGCGACCCGGACAACCCGTTGGGGAGCGATGGCGTGTTCACCGGCAGTCAGATCTTCTTCGCCCGCAGCCAGGATCAAGGCGCAAGCTTCGACCGCATCACATTCGCCAGTTTCGGCGACAACGAGCCCACCATCTTCAATGACAAGAACTGGCTGGGCGTGGATCCCGGAAGTGATCACATGATCCACACATGGACCAACTTCTACCCCACGGGCGGGGTCATTGAGTATGTGGAGTCCTTCGACGCCGGGGCGACCTGGACCCTCCCGACGCCCATGCCCGCCGGCGGGGGCCTCGAGCCGATCACGGGAGGCCCTACTGGTGCAGAAGTCCCGTCCACGTTCGTCCAGTTCAGTATGCCCCAATACGACTCGGATGGCGACGTCTGGGTCATCTGGAGCGGCTTGAACGGCCCGGTCATCACCCACGCAGTACGGCAACACGACATGCAGCCTTCCATCTTCAGACCGCCAACGACCACCGTCGCGTACCCCGACGGCCTGGGCGGGTCCGGGTGCCTGTCTGCGACCGATTTTCGTGCCAGCGTCTACCCGGTGCTGGCCATTGATACGAGTGCTTCCTTCACGGACCGCAAGTACATCGCCTATCCTGCTGCCGGTGCCACCGGTGCCGGTATCTGGGTGACCGCCAGCGACGACGGATTCGCTTGGACCGCCCCGGTCGAGGTCACCAGCGCCCTGCCCGATGACCAGTTCATGAGCTGGATCGACGTCGGCCCCGACGGCACCGTGCACGTGGCCTACTATGATTGTTCCCCTGGTGGTAACAACATGACCTTGGGGTACACCTTCAGCACGGACGGAGGCGTCTCATGGAGCGGCCCGTTCTGGATCGGGCAGGTCCCGTTTGACGGGGACCTGGGACACCACCAAAGCGGTGCGCCGTTCATCGGTGACTACATCGCCGTGGACGCATCGGAGACCGGCGTGCATTTCTTCTGGGCCGACACGCGCCATGGACGCAGCGACGTCTATGCAGCGACCATCATCCGTGACCAAGGGGCCATGATGCTGTACGCGCCGGAGTTGGCATGAGATGGGGCCTATGCATGGTGCTCCTGATGGCAGGGTGCCTGGACCAGGCCCCTGATGCCGAGGTGCCGGTCGACCAGGGCGACGGTGCGGTCGAACAAGCGGCCAGTCGTTGGTACCTGCACGGCGACGGCACCTTGTCGCCGGAACCGGCCAGCGGGCTCTTCCAGATCACCTGGAACAACGAGGATCATTTCCTCGAGAACCCGCCCCACCAATGGGTCGCCGATCATGGCACGCACTTGGTCCGCAACGCCACTGCGCACATCACCTACACAAGCGACGTACCCCTCGTCGCCAGCCAGTACCGCAGCGGAGAACTGACCGTGTGGTCCGGTGCAGGCGACTACGTCGGATCCCATGCCTTCGCATTCACAGAACGGGTCTTCGAAGGAACCGTGTCCACGGCCATGCCTTTGGAGATCCCGCCGGCAGGCTTGGTCATCGCACCCGACTGGCCGCTTCACCTGCAGGTGGGCAGCTACCTGGTCGATCCGGCCGACCGGTTGCACATCGACCTTGCCAAGAGCTATCTCGAGATCGAAAGCACGCCCACGCCGGCGCTGCCCTGGCAGGTCGAGCCGGTGGATCGCCAAGAAGGGGCGCTGGGCGACTGCACGGACGGCACCGGACAACGGGTCGCCCATACGTTCGACCCGGGCAATGCGACCCATGTGGAGGTGCGCATGACTTCGGACGGCCCGGGGCATCCAGACCTAGACCTGTTCATCACGGCCGACGGTGAGCGTGTGATGCGTGCCCACGGCAGCACTGGCGACGAGACGCTTCGCATCTACCCCCAGAACATGCTACCCGGACCATGGACCCTGGCAGTCGTGTCCTTGTGCGCAGGAGAGCGGACCTACACCCTCGAGTTCCTCGCAGGACGGTAGGTTCTTCCATCGCGGGCCATGGTCCCATCCGTGCCCCACATCCGCATGATCGACGAAGACGAAGCCGAAGGCGAACTCTTCGAGATGTACGATGAGCTGCAGAAGAAGCGCGGTCGTGTATCCAACGTCATGCGCATCCAGAGTCTCCATCCGAAGGCAATGCGCCGTCACTTGGAATTGTACATGGAGATCATGTACAGCAAGGGTCCGCTGGGTCGACTCGAACGGGAACTCATGGGGGTCGTCGTCTCGGCGGCCAATGGCTGTGAGTATTGCGTCATCCATCACGCCGATGCCTTGGGAAAATACGCCAAGGACGACGCGTGGGTCAAGCAGGTCAGCACCGATTGGCACAAGGCGGAGATGGAAAACAACCTGGCCGCATTGTGTGCCTACGCGGAGGGCCTGACCAAGGCCCCCGCCACCGGCCGCAAGCAAGCGGTCGCCGCCCTTCGCAAGGCCGGCTTCGACGATGACGCCATCCTGGTCGCGACCGAAGTCGTGGCATACTTCAACTTCGTCAACCGCATGGTCCACGGCCTCGGCGTGGAATTGGAAGAGGACCCACACCAGGACTTTGACTACTGATGCTGGCGATCCTCTTCGGCTTTTTTCTGGGCATCAGCCTGGCCGCCCCGCCCGGCCCCATGAACGCGTTGATCGCGCGTGAGGCCGCCGTCCGGTGGACCCGGGGTGTCCGCATCGGCATGGGCGCCCCAGTGGCCGACGTGGTGTGGTTGGCCGTGATGTTCTTCGGGCTCGGAGCGCTGTTTGCCGGCGAAGCCGTGCTGCAAGGCGCCGCGTCCTTGGGCGCGGTCGTCATGGCGGTGTTCTCGTACCAGACCTGGGAGCAACGGGACCCCCGCGCAGCGGAACGCCCCGCCACGTTCTGGGCCGGATTCCTGGCCGCCATGACCAATCCGTTCCAGGCAGCATGGTGGTTGTCCGGCGGCTACGTCTTCGTGCAAAGCCAAGGCGTCGCGGCCATCCCCGGGTTCCTGGTCGGCATCTTCGGTTGGGTCATCACGTTCAGTTGGCTCGTCGGGCACGGCGCATCGCGTTGGCATTGGTTCATTCCCGCCATCCGCTGGTTCAGTACTATGCTCCTGGCAGGGTTCTCCATCGTACTGGCAGCCGTCGCCATGGGAATCGTCAGCCTCTAAAGCAACCAGGCAGGTCGGACCGCCATGCGTTGGATCGCCCTCGGGCTCACAGCATTGGCATTCATCCTGGGGGTCGTCGCCTTGAACATTGATTGGGCCGAAGCAGACGATGACGGCGCCTGGCGCATGATGTCGGCCAAAGTAGAGTTCGGACTGTCTGGGGACCAGCAAGGATTCTTCCCGTGGACCAACGACGGCTTCGACGACGACGAGGGCATTGGCCTGCTGCGAGCAGGCGGGCCGCTGTGGATCACCGCCCTGGTGTTGCTGGGCGCGGCCCTGGTGGCCCCATCATACAAGGTGTATGGCTTCCCTTGGATGGACTGGGCCGTGACCGGCGCGGTCGCTTTGGCGGCGCTCTTCGCCGTCCTTGCACTCGTCTTGTTCCCGATCGGCGTCGCAGCCAGCCATCAGGGAAGCGTGGATGCTGGCCAGGCAGATGGCACGGTCTCGTGGTTGGCGGGCCTGTATCTCGGCATCGCTGCAACACTTGCCTTTCTGGGCGCGGCGGCCACGCAGATCATGTCCATGCGCCGGTAGCACATCGTTTATCAGCCGGCGCGACCCGCCCAGCTCGTGGACCGCGGCCGCCTCATCGGCATCCTGCTCATCGTGGCGACGACCGCGACCTGGGGAGGTGCATGGGTCATTGCCCGCTATGCTGCAGACACGGCGCCGGCCTTGTGGATGGCCGTGGGGCGGTTCGTCTTCGCCGCTGCAGTCCTTGGCCTGGCCGCACCGCTACTTGGCAAACGGATCGGGCTGCGCCATGACCGCCGAACGTGGCTCCTCTTTGCTTTGATGGGGCTCACCGGTGCCGTCGGTTACAACGTCTTGTTCCTCTTGGGCATCGAACGTGCACCGGCCAGTGACGGAGCAGTCATCACCCCTGGCCTTGCGGGCCTGTCTGGTGCCTTGCTCGCATGGCGCTTGGACGGCAAGCGCCCCCGGACCTGGGCCCTGGTGGGAG
>JBFKXH010000003.1:0-18953 GCA_041638175.1 Thermoplasmatota archaeon | reverse complement strand
CTGGCGAGGGCGACGAACCGGCCGACGCCAAGAAGAAGAACAATCCATGCAAGACAGGCAAATCGGTGATGCAATCCATGAGCATCACCACCACGGTCCTGGCCCTCCTTCTGTGGACCATGGCGGTCTGGTGGCGCCAGACGCGGCAGACCCGCGTCATGAACGGCTGGGCCATCGCGGCGTTGGTGTTCACCCTGATGGCCGTGACCATGTTCTTTGCATGGAACATCGTCAACAAGATCTGCAGTCTCAAGGTCAACGAGTTGGACTCCTGCCGGCAGATCGCCAGCAACCTCCTGGCCACCTTCATCGCGTTCCTGATCCCGACGTTGGGCTTCTTGGCGTTCGCCATCTACCGCAAGACCCAGGGGCATCCGTTCCTTGGCTTGTGGTCCGGGGCGGGCTTCGTCTTCCTGTACCTGACCATCATGAGTTTCAGTGGGTGGATGATCGCGAATGACATCTGCGATCGTTACTTCGAGCCACCTGAACCAGAGTTCGATCCACGCGATCCCGACAATCCTCGTGACCCGGGCGACCCGGGCCAACCCCCGCCGGGTGACCCCAATCAGCCCAGTCCGCCCAGCAACCCGCCGCCTGGGGGTGGCGAAAGCCCCGGGCGAGGAGGCCAACAAAACAGCGACGGCGGCGGCAATCCGGGTGGCCCAAGCCTGGTGGGCGTGCCCCAGATCAGTCCGGTCGCGTTGCTCGTGATCATGGCGCTGGCCGCGGTGGTCGTCATCACGGTCCTTGCTGTGCGCGGAGGCGGCCCAAGGTTCGCCATGGGCGGTGGCCAGGCCGATGATACGTTCCTGGTCGAAGACCGTGGTCGGTTGCTTGCCATGCTCAATCGGGCCGACCTCAAGAGCCGCGACAAGGTGGTCGCAGCCTACCGGGCCTTCGTGGCCTACTGCCAGGTCCGCGGCGTACCCAAGAAGCGTCATGAGACGCCGTACGAACATGCGCTGCGGGCCATGGCCGAACTGAACCTTCCCCGGGGGGACACGCTGCAACTGGTCGCAGCCTACAGCCAGACGCGCCTTGGCAACGAACAACCCCCTGCCTCTGCGCGCCAGAAAGCGATCTCCTTCAGCCGCCGGATGGAGGGGCGCAAATGAGCTGGTTCGCGGCCGTGATGGTGGGCCTTGCGTTCATCGTCTTGACCGCACTGGTCTGGAAGAAGGTCGCCCACGACGACGTGGGGGACGTACGTCGTAAGGTCAAACCCGAAGGCGTACAGGGTAAGGTCGCATTCTGGTTGCAAGAGAACGCGCCGTTGCGACCGCCCCGGCCGCCCACCAGGCCACGCAAGGGTGGCAAGCCCGACCCTGAATCCCCCGCAGGTCGCGCCCTGGCGGCCATGATGCGCCAAGAGATGGTGCTCAACCAGGTCGCGCCCGAGATCGCCCACCAACGGCTCCTGAACCGATCGCCCGGTCCGGTCAGCCATGCCTTCCTAGAAGGGCGCATGGGCCGGGCCATGGTGCTACATACGAGGTCCCTGTACGCCGGGCCACCGTGGCTTTTCTGGCCATGGTTCACTTTCATCGCGATGATCCGCTTCGGCCGTCGTCGTCTATACCTGGACACCGTCACCCACGCGGTGCAGGAGATGCGTACATGAGTGTGACAAAAGCACAACGAACAGCCGCCGCCAAGACGGCGCAAGCCATCCTGGACGAGACCCAAAAGGTCATCGTCGGGAAGACCGACTCGATCCGCCACGCCGTGTATGGCATGCTCGCCGGGGGCCACGTCCTTTTCGAGGACGTCCCAGGCCTGGCCAAGACCATGCTGGTCAAGACCCTGGCCCGCGTGACCGGGCTGGATTTCCACCGGATCCAGTTCACGCCGGACCTTCTGCCCGCCGACATCAGTGGTAGCTACGTGTACAACATGAAGGAGCAATCCTTCGAGTTGCGCAAAGGCCCTGTGTTCTCCCAGATCGTGTTGGCCGATGAGCTGAACCGGGCGCCACCCAAGACCCAATCGGCGCTACTGGAAGCGATGCAAGAAAAGCAGGTCACCCTTGAGGGGACCACCCACAAGCTGCCGGCTCCGTTCTTCGTCTATGCGACCCAGAACCCGCTGGAATCAGAAGGGGTCTATTCCCTCCCGGAGGCCGAACTGGACCGCTTCATGCTGCGTATCAGCATGGGGTACCCCAACGAGGAAGAAGAGATCCATGTCCTGGACCGCATCGAGAATTGGGACGGCGGAGATCCCAAGGTCAAGGCGGTCGCCAGCGCCAAGAAACTGCAAGAAGTCCAGAAGGTCGTGCGCAGCGTGTTCGTCCACCCGGACCTCAAGAAGTACATGGTCCAATTGGTGCAGGCCACCCGGGAAGACGAACGCATCCTTCATGGCGCCAGTCCCCGTGGCTCGATCGCGTTGATGGCTTTGGCCAAAGCGGCCGCCCTCGTCGATGGTCGGGCCCATGCCGCCGATGATGATGTCAAAGAGGTGGCCAAGGTCGCCTTGGCGCATCGTCTCATCCTGCGCCCAGAAGCCACCGCGCGCGGCGCAACGGCAGACGAGATCATCGACCACGTCCTGGCCACCGTGCCTACCCCCAAGGTGCCGAAGGTCCAGTGACGCTCGTTGCGACGCGCCGCACCCTCCACGTCCTCCTTCTGATGGGCATTGCGGGAGCGTTCGCCGTCGCCAACGAGAGCTGGGTGCCTGCTGCTGCCATGGCGCCGTTGCTTGGGATGATCGTGGTGTCGTTCATCGAAGTGATGTTGCCCATGCCCAAATGGGCGATCCGGCGTATCGATGGAGCCGGCATGATGCTGCGCCGAGACGAGACCGATGTGGACGTCCGCCTGGGCTTCTGTGTCATGCCGTACAACCTCACCATCAAGGAGCGGCTGCCGGACGGCCTCAAGGTCAAGGACGGCTCCCAGCGGCCGGTGCGCATCGTCAAGGATTCCCTGCGCGACGGCCGCTACACCATGATGGAGGGGGGGTACACGCTGGAGGCGGTGCGCCGTGGTGACTGGGACCTGGGCCCGTGCCGGGTGACCCGCACGAGCATGTTGGGCCTGTTGGAACGCCATGCGGACCTCCCTGCCACGACCCAGACGACCGTCTTGCCCGTCACCGCAGAACAACACGGCATGAAGCTACGGCCACGCACGCTCATCCCCGAAGGGGTCCCGACCCACACCAAGCGTCGCGGCGCCGGCGACACCTTCTACGCGCTGCGGGAGTTCATGGCGGGCGACAGTCTGAGTGACGTGAACTGGAAGGCGACGGCGCGCCACGGCAAGCCCATCACCAACGAGTACTTGCCGGACGAACCGGCCCGCTACTTGATCTACCTGGACTGCCGGGCCTTCGGCGCGGAGAAAGGCAAGGAGGATGCTTTCGAGCGTACCTTGGAGTTGGGGGGTGCGCTGGTCGAAGGCCTGTTCGGAGCGGACGCCCACGTCGGCATCGTCCTCTTGGCGTACAAGACCCAATTCAAGGTCCCGGCGGGCGGCGTCGTCCACCAGGGCAAGGTGCGCCAGATGATCCTCAACGCCAAGCCCGGCGAAGAGGCCCCCCTGCTGCCGACGGTCGAGGCGGGTGCCCCGCACTTGCCGCGCCGCTGCGCCGCCATCCTGGTCACACCCAACCTGTACGAGCCGACCTTGCAGTCGACCTTGACGTTCCTCAAGGCCCATCATGGGAGTGTCATGCTCCTGGTACCCGGTTTCCCGGAACCTGCCAGGGACCGAGATGCGCCTGAACGGGCCGCCGGGGCGCTGCTCAATATGGACCAAGCGGCGGTCCTTGCCGACCTTTCCAATTACGCGGACGGAGCCGCTCAGTGGGCACCAGAAAGTGACATCGCGGTGACCCTTGGGGACTTGGGCCTCATCGGGGGGCGTCGATGAAACGGATCCCCAAACGCATGGTGCCACGACTGTGGACCATGTTCCTGTTCACCCTGGGTCTTGCCTTCACCGGTTTTGGCAACTTTGAGGAACTGGTGTTCGGCCCCTTCATGGGCTGGGTCGGCGCCTTGATCGGGCTTGGCATGTACGCCCTATGGCAGGGTCGGACCCGTCCGGTCCCCAACGGTTTCTGGATCCTCCTGGGCATCCTATGGTTCGCGCTGGCGGTCATGCCGATCCGCCCCTACCATGGCCTTGTGGTCACCATTCCGGTGGCCTTGTTCTGGCTGCACGATGCACCGGCAAGTCCCTCGGCCATGTTGACCTGGGGCATGGTGGCCACCTTGGCGCAGGACTTCGAAGTTTGGGAGAACGCGGGCGCGGACCAGGCGTTCTACGTGGTCGTGGCGATGGTCCTCTTCATCGCCGCTGCGCAGGCGGAACGACAGCGCCTGGCCAAGGCCCAGTATGCTCCCACGGGCCGCATGTGGATGTACGCCCGGCTGGGTGCCGTGTTCCTCTGGGCGTTGACCATGGTGGCGGCACGAGAAGCCTTGCGCGCGGTCAATTTCTTCACGTACCTGGGCTTTGATCTGCGCGGATTCGCCGGAAAAGTGACGATGCTGCTGTTGATCTTGGCCAGCCTGGCCGCGGCAGCCATGCTGTTCCGCACCCGGCCGTACCAATACCGGGATCCTTACGCACAGCCTGTGGACAAGCGCGGCCGGCGCGTCGCAAGGCAAAGCGAGGTCGTCGGCGCCCCCGAGCGGGCGCCCCGCCAGGTGGCCGCCTCGACGCTCGACTTCGACGCCGGCCCGTCGGCGCGACCCAAGGCCCCGCGCGTCAAGGCGGCGCGGGTCGCCAAACAACCGACGCGGGTCACGAGCAGCAAGCCGAAAGCCCCTGCCAAGCCGTTGCCGACGAGCAGACCCAAGCCGACCGCCAAGCCGCTCAAGCCAGGCGAGATCGACTTTGATTGACCCGAATCCTTAACCGGCCGCGCCCGCAGCGGGGCTTCGTGGTCCAGGTCGGCTTGATCCAGACCCACGCGAGTGAGACGGCCTCCGAGAACCTCGAGCGCACGCTCGGTCTCATCGATGAGGCGGCAGCGCAAGGAGCCCAGATCATCTGCCTCCAGGAACTGTTTCTTGGGCCCTACTTTTGTCAGGAAGAAGATCACGCCGAATTCGACCGGGCTGAATCGGTGCCTGGCCCCACGACCGATCGGCTTGCCGACAAGGCCAAGGAACACGGCGTGGTCATCT
The DNA here is from genome assembly GCA_041638175.1 of Thermoplasmatota archaeon. Classification (GTDB taxonomy): domain Archaea; phylum Thermoplasmatota; class E2; order JACPAO01; family JAHFTW01; genus JBFKXH01. The sequence goes on along the minus strand of JBFKXH010000003.1, from coordinate 13,807 downwards.
TGGCCAGCCTCTTTGAGAAGCGGGCCCGCGGCGTCTACCACAACACCCTCGCGGTGCTGGACGCAGACGGCACGTACCTTGGCAAGTACCGGAAGATGCACATTCCCGACGACCCGCGATTCTACGAGAAATTCTACTTCACGCCCGGCGATGCCGTGGACATCCAAGGTGCTGCCGCGACCGCGGACGGGTTTGCGGCCTGGGACACCCGCTTCGGGCGCATCGGCGCCCTGGTCTGCTGGGACCAATGGTACCCGGAGGCGGCCCGGATCACGGCCTTGTTGGGGGCGGACATCTTGTTCTATCCAACGGCCATCGGCACATGGCACGGTGAAATGGAGGTCAAGGACGAACAGTTGCACGCGTGGCAGTCGGTGCAGCGGGGCCATGCGGTCGCCAACAATGTGTACACGGTCGCCGTGAACCGCGTCGGAACAGAGGGAGAGCTTGACTTCTGGGGGCACAGCTTCGTCTTCGGCCCGGCGGGGGAGACGCTGGCCCAGTTGGGCGAATCCGAAGAGGTGCGGGTCGTGGCCCTTGATCTGGAGCGGATCGAGGCGCAGCGCCGTGGGTGGCCGTTCCTTCGAGACCGGCGCGTGGACGCGTACGGCGGCATCAGCCGGCGCCTACTGGACTGAGCAAACCTTGATGGCACGGCACCTGGATGGTGGCCCATGCGCGTTTGGATCGCCCTGCTCCTTTTGGCTGGGTGCATCACGCAAGAGGCCCCCGACCAGGTCGGTCCTGTGGTGCAGAACGAGCCGGTGCCCCAATCGACGCCGGACCCTCAGACGCAAAACGAGGAGGCGCCGGATCTTCCGCCGGCCGAAACGGACGCGACCGCCGAGCGACCCTTGCAGGTGCCTGCCGAGGCGTCGGCCTGGACTGACTTGCAACTGCTCGATCATGCGGGCCTTGCGTCCTCGGCCGTCGAGGCGGGTGCCCCGGTCTACTTTTCAGGTACCTGCGGGGGGCAATGCGCCCTCCCCGTCGACTGGCCGCCCTTGCAGGCGCAGCAATGGTATGAGCTGGTCGTGCGGTGGGACGGCACCCAGGTCCCCGGCGTCGACATCGTCGGCGGTGAGGTGCAACGTGGATTCGACAGCGCCCGTGTGGTCACGGCGCAGACGAACCTGACCATCCAGGGTGCCGGTGCGGTGTGGGGGCGGGCGACCATCCTCGGTCCAGACGTCTTGTCCTTGGCGGGGGATGAACGTCTGCCCAACATCGTCACCTATGCCCCGGTGCAGATCGCGTTTGGTGGCTGTGACGAGCACGAACGCATCGAGCAAGGGGCCACCCGGTGCCTGCGGCTTGGCAACGCCATCGGAAACACGGGCGACGGGCCCCTCCAGGCCGTCCTGCCGTGGGATGACGGCCTCCTTTCTCCCACGGGGATCGGAGGTTTCGACCAGCGGATCCTGTTGCGCAGTGGCGGGCACTCCGACCACCAGGTAGGCAACGCCGATTTTCATGTCAGCCATGCCCACTTCCACTATGACGGATTCGCCAGATTCTCATTGTACGAATGGGACGAAGGGACCGGGTTGCGCGGCGAGCTCGCCGCACAGCACAAGAAGAGCGGGTTCTGTTTCCTTGATTGGGGGCGCATGGAGGATCCGGACCGGGCGCCTCAAGAGCATGATTACGCAGACGATGAATGTCTGATCCCTGGAAGCCAAGGATGGACCATGGGCGTCACGGCAGGATGGTTCGACTTCTATTGGGCCGGGTTGACCGACCAATACATCGACGTTGCAGACGTCCCCGATGGCACCTACGAGTTGGTCTCCACGGCTGATTGGAACGACAGCCTGCGCGAGGTCGACGAGGACGACAACCAGGCCAGCGCGATCATTTCACTGCAAGGAGATCGCGTGGAGGTCTTGCAAGTCCGGTCATTCTACCATCTGCCGGACGATACCAACCAATTGTGACGTGCGTCCATGGCCGGACGGGGCATGGTTTTGGCCTTTTGCGGCGCCACTCAAATACCACCAAGGTCGAAGGAAAGGCATGGGCTCCATGGCGTGGCCTGGCCGACGAGGGCACATTGAAGGAAATCGAAGGACGGTGCTCACGTCCGTCATCGCCGGGGTCGCGACCAGTTGGCTCCTGTTGGCGCCCGTCGTGTTCCTGCTGATCGATGATATCGCCCGGCTCATGCTGGGTGTGGCGTGGGCCATCGGGATGGTGCTGTACGTCGTTGCGGCGTCCCTGAACCGCCGCGGCTACGTGGACCACGCCTCGGGGCTGGTCGTCTTCACCACCCTGCTGATGGGGTGGTCGCTGGCATTCTTTTCCATGGGGGCGCCCCGCGTCCATCTCCTACCCTTCGTCGGGGAAGCCGCATTCTTGTTGGAGTTCATGCACCAGGCGGCGCTTTTCTTGTCCTTGGTCCCGCTCGTCCTGGCAGCGACCTTGTTGCGCCCCTGGGTGGTCTTGGTCACCGCCGCATGCAACCTTGGCGTGATCGGTTTCTTAGAGTACATGGTGCCGACGCCGAGTCATTTGGCCGCTTTTGCCCTGACCATGGTCATCGGCAGCCTGCTTGCCGTCTCCGCCAAGGCGATGATGAGCGAACACGGCGGCCGGATGCGGAGTCAGGCCAGGCTGCAGGAGATCCTACGGCAGCAGGCTGCTGCCCTGGAGAGCGACCCCAAGGCGGTCTGGTCGGTGGACGAGAACGGCAAGGTGACCTTCTCCAACAACATGGGTCGCCAGTTCCTCGACCGGCACCCCCTTGGGCTCCTTGAAAAGTCGCCCTTTGGGGACAAGCTGCGCGAGATGCATGCCGCGGCCATGGATGGCCAGACTTTCCAAGAGCAGGTCGAATTGCCAGGTGAAAAGCACCCAGAGGTGTGGCAATTGGGTGCGTTCCCCCTGCAGACGGCCACCGGCATCGAGGGCGCGCTCTTCCATTTCCGCGACGCCACCGACGAGGTGCATGCCCAGACCCTTCGCCAGGAAGCCTACGAGTCCAACCTAGCAGCCCAGCACCATGCCTGGCGCAGTGAATTCAAGAGCCGCATCCTGAACATCGCAAGCCACGAGCTGAACACGCCCTTGACGCCGATGAGGCTGCAATTGCAGATGCTCATGCGGCACGCGGGGGACTTGACGCCGCCTCAGGAGAAGGCGGTCGCGATGATCGCCCGCAACGCCGATCGATTGCAGCGGTTGGTCTCGGACCTACTCGAAATGTCTCGCATCGATGGCGGTCGCGTGGAATTGCAGCGCTACGAATTCGATCTGGGACGCCTGTTGGCTGAAGAGGTCGAGAATGCCGGCATGGCGACCCCGACGGCCAACATCAGCTACCATGGCCCCGAATCGACGGTCTTTGTGGGGGACGAGCAGCGGCTTGGCCAGGTCGTCACGAATCTCCTGTCCAACGCGGGCAAATTCTGCCCCGAAGGCGAGATCACGGTCTCCTTGGAGGAAGCCGAGGATCACTACCTGGTATCCGTGGCGGACACGGGCCGAGGCATCGATCCAGAAAGGATCGAGGAATTGTTCGAACCCTTCGCGCAGGTCCATGAGAACCGCCATGAGATCCGTGGCAACGGCCTCGGGCTTTGCATCTCCAAGGGCCTGGTGGAAGCGCACGGCGGGGACATGGAGTGCGCCAGCCCCGGACTTGGCGAAGGCACGACCTTCTCGTTCTGGTTGCCTTTCGAGAAGCCGCTCGAGGCCATGGCCGTCACTTCGCAGGCAGCCGAGCCGTGAAGGAGAACGCCCGCGCGACCCAGCGGCGCAGTTGATCGTCGTCGGCGATGCCTTCCGGCAGAACGTACATCATGCTCGGCATTGGGCGTCCGGTGAAGTCCATGTCCGCAGTCTCCGGCTCCTGGCGATAGACGGCGACCAGGTCCTTGTCCAACCGTAGCATGAGGCGGTCTTCTACGATACCGCACGCCATGTTGCCCCGATCGAGGTAGCAGATGCCCCCGAACATCTTCTTGGTGGTGGCGTGTTTTGGCACCGCGTCCGCCATGCGCGCGGCCAGCCCTTCGTCGTAGCTCATGACCGCCTCCGCGCCACGTAGGCAAGGGTGAGCATCAAGCCGGCGGGTGCGAGAAACGGCGTGTCCTGGGTGGGTGGGGTGGTGCTGTTGGCGGGCGCACCGTCCGGGTCGGGTGGCGCCGTTTCATTGGGCGGGCTGGCGGGTGGCGCCTGGCTGTCGGCCGGGAAGACGAAGGGGCGTGGGGTCCCCTGGGCGAAGTCATGGAAGTCGACGCCACTGGTGGTGTGCAACTGCACCGTGGCCTCGGTCAGATTGAGCGTGCTGCCGGGTCCTGCACCGATGGCGTCGCGCGGCACCCGATAGGTCAGGATGGCGTTCTCGCCATCCAGGTCGCCTTCGAGCGGCACGTTGTCGTCCCAACTGCCATTGGGGCGCAGCTTGCAATCCCATTCCCCGGAAGGCAGGTCGTTGGCGACGATCATGTCGCAACGCACATCCCATGATCGGCCGTCGATCTCGAAGTCGATGATCATCATCATGTCCGAAAGGACGTCTGCTTGGCTGTACCCGGCCGCGGAGAAGTTCACGGTCTGCAGGTGGAGTTGGAGGGTGGTCTCATCGATCGTGCCGACCCAGGCGGCTAGGATGTCCACAAGGTCGGCCAGGGGGCCCGCGCCAGGAGCCGGCGGGGCTGGAAAAGCCCAGACCTCGGCATCTCCGGCAGGGTCCGCGATCTCGGGATCTTCTTGGCTGGCCGTCGCCAGCGGCAAGAACAGCAAGACCAAGGCGACCGCTTTGCGCATGGGGCGTTGCAATGCGTAGGGTCAGAAAAACGTCGTCGCCGGCTCACGAGCCCCTTTGGCACCCTGGCCTGGGGCGGCGAGTCTTTTTCCGGCACCGGCATTGGCCGGGCCGTGGCTTGGCGTCTGCCGGCAGAGTGGGAACCCCAGGAGGCGATTTGGCTGGTCTGGCCAAGAGATCCGGCCACCTGGCCGGACCGCCTGGACCAAGCCAGGCGTGCCATCGCGTCGGCCATCGAAGGCCTCGCGCCTCAGCAGGTCCATCTCATTGTCCATCCGGCGTCGGAGTCGCCGGGGCCGTGGCCGCACGTCACGCAGCACAGCATCGAGCATGTCGATTCGTGGATCCGGGATTACGGGCCGCTGACCGTGGTCGACGGAGGCCGTGCGCGGCACGTCAAATTCCGATTCGACGCCTGGGGTGAAAAATACCCTACGTTGATGGAAGACGACCACGTGGTACCCCGGCTTGTCAAGGCGGGACTCCTTTCGCAGGTGGAGCTCTACGACGAGGTGCTGGAAGGGGGTGCTGTGGAGACCGACGGCCAAGGCACGTTCCTTGCGACCGCATCCGTGGCCGCCGCACGCGACCAGTCGCGGCAAGAACACCAGCGCCTCCTCGAACGTCTGGGGGCCAAGCAGGTGATCTGGCTCGAGGAAGGGATCCAAGGCGATGACACGGACGGGCACATCGATACCATCGCTCGCTTCGTCGCCCCGGGCGTCGTGGTCGTGGCCTCTGCGCCAGAGGGTCATCCGGATCATGCGGCCCTGGCGGCCAACCTGGAGGCGCTGCAAAGGGCAATGGACGCCAAAGGCCGTCGTCTGCAAGTGGTGACACTGCCGCCAGCCCCCGTCCTGACCACGGATGACGGAAGTCCATTGCCCGCAGGGTACGCGAATTTCTTGATCGCCAATGAGGCGGTCCTGGTGCCTGCTTTCGGCGTGCCTGAGGATCGCGCGGCCTGTGAGATCCTCGGCCAGTTGTTTCCAGGCCGGCGTATGGTCGCCATCGACCACCGAGATCTCATTTGGGGCTTTGGCGGCATCCATTGCCTGAGCATGCAGGTCGCGGCCGCCGGGACTTGAGTCCACAGGGGGCAAGGGGGGGTGTTCCCTTCAGCCACCTTCGGACGGTTGATAGGATGGGCCGTACCACATAGGACGCATGCAGGGTGAGGGCCAGGGGCAGCCAGACAGGACGGAGCCCATCCGTCTCTGGGTTCGGGCCTTGACGGTGTTCATCGCCATCGTCGTCGCCGTCCTTCCGGTTCTCATCGGCGGCGCCTTCTGGCTCGATCCACTCTTCATCGTCGCGGCACCCGTCTTTGTTGCCATGCTCGCCATCGACATCAGCATGCGCAGCGGGGTTCGGCCCGGCCACCGGTTCGCGATCGTGTGGTTGGCCTTCGCCGCCGCTGCCGCGTTGGCGGGCCTGCGGGCCCAAGAGCGCGCCAGCTTCGAGTATCCGCAGGCATTGGCCATCGCCTTGATGATCGGTGCCGCGCTCGTCAGCATGCGCCACCTTCTGGTGGTGGCCGGCGCCAGTCTGGTGCTGATCTCGGCGCTATTGTCGGTGACCGGCGCCGCGCCGATGCAGATCCTGGACGCGTACCTGGTGACTGTCGCCTTGACCTTCACCGCCGTGATGATGGCGGTTTATTTGGAGCACGAGCGCGCCCGGCGGCGGGAGGCCCGTCGAGCGTTGGCCGAGGGGCAGCAGGAACTGCGCGACCTCTTGGACAGTACCAAGGAACTGATGTTGGCCGTGGATGAGGCAGGCTATCTGCGAGTGGTCAATCGGGCGGCGTCTGCTTGGGCCAGCCGTGCATTGGGCCGCGAAATGGCTGCCGGGGAACGTCTTTTCGACTTGGTGCCGGGATATCTCCGGGCCGCCTACGTCAGGCATGCCTCGCAAGCACTCGGCGGCGACCATTGCATTTGGAGATTCGAGCATGCAGGGAACACCTACGAGTTGGCGTTCTTCCCGCTGCGCGGGGAAGTGCGTGGTTTTGTCGTGTGCGGCCGAGACGTCACCGACGCGCTACCCGGACGTGACCAGGTGGCCGCAGCCGAGACACGGACCAAGCGTGAGGTGCTCAACATGGTCAACCATGAGATCAGTACACCGCTGACGCCCATCCTCCTGACGACGGGGCGACTGCTTCGAAGCGGTCAGGATGCCGACCTGGAGGCCTACAAACGAGCGATGCAATTGGTGGAGCGCAATGTGGAACGGGTGGTCAATGCGGTCTCTGAGATGGTGGCGCAGGGGACCCGGGTGCCTGACGAGGACAAGGCGGCCGCCATGATGGCAAGAGACGACGAGGTCTTGGGGGAATAGCGGTCCAAGTTTTCAACCCGCAGCGGGTCGCGGCGCCTATGCCCCACTTGAGCGCCTCGTATTCGGTCACCGTGCGCCTCGAGATCGCCAACCGCCCCGGCATGCTCGGGATCATCACCACACGCATCGGCGAGGCGGGAGGCAACATCGGTGCCATCGACACCGTTCGTGTGGAAGGGCCTGCACTGATTCGGGACATCACGATCAATTGCGAGAACGAGGCCCATGAGCAACGGATCGTGGACGCCCTGCAGGGGCTTGATGGTGTGCAAGTGGTCGCCAGCAGTGACCGGACCTTCTTGATCCACTTGGGGGGCAAGATCGAGGTGGTCTCCAAATTGCCGCTCAAGACCCGGGACGACCTTTCCATGGCGTACACCCCGGGCGTCGCGCGTGTGTGTCGAGAGATCCACCAGAAACCTGCCACGAGCTTCAATCTCACCATCCGTAAGAACACCGTCGCGGTGGTCTCGGATGGCACGGCGGTACTGGGCTTGGGCAACATCGGCCCCGCGGCCGCCATGCCGGTCATGGAAGGCAAATGCCAGCTGTTCAAGGAGTTCGGGGATGTGAACGCGTTTCCGATCTGCATCGACGTGCATGACGCCGATAGCATCGTGGCGCTCGTGAAGGCCATTGCACCGACGTTCGGCGGCATCAACCTGGAGGACATCGCGGCACCCACTTGTTTTGAAGTCGAGCGTCGGCTCAAGGAGGAGCTCGACATTCCGGTCTTCCACGATGATCAACATGGGACCGCGGTCGTCATGATGGCGGGTCTGATCAACGCCCTCAAGGTCGTCGGCAAGGAGCTGGCCGACTGCAAGATCGTTTTCAGCGGCGTCGGGGCGGCGGGTGTGGCTTGCACCAAGATCATGTTGGAGGCGGGGGCGACCAATGTCATCGGGTGTGATTCCAAGGGGGCGGTCTACCGGGGCCGCCCTGACCTCAACGACTCCAAAAAGGAGTACGCGGAGCTCACGAACCCGGACAACTTCCAGGGGACGCTCAAGGAGGCGCTGGCAGGGGCCGACATCTTCATCGGACTGAGCGCTCCGGATCTTTTCACACGAAAGGAAGTGGAGACGATGGCAGGCGATCCGATCATTTTCGCCATGAGCAACCCGGATCCGGAGATCACGCCCGAGGAGGCGGGTCCCGTGGGGGTCATGGCGACCGGCCGCAGCGATTACCCGAACCAGATCAACAACGTCCTGGCGTTCCCCGGCATCTTCGCGGGGGCGCTCCGGGCAGGCGCGACGGAGATCAACGAACAGATGAACCTGGCTGCGGCCCAAGCGATCGCCAGCCTTGTGACTCCTGAGGAGCTATGCGCCGAATACATCATCCCGAGTGTGTTCCACCCCCGTGTCGGGAAGGTGGTGGCTCGGGCCGTCCGCAAGGCCGCCAACGAGACGGGTGTCTGCCGGCGCAACGTGGATATCCGAGGCAAGATCGCGTAGGCCCTGGTCCCCAGGTGGGCACTCCCGAAAGGGAGCGAGGGGCGCCTTGCTGCCTGATTGTTCGAACGCTGTCCTATGCCCTTTAAGTAGGAATGGGCGCGGATAAGGAGTTGTCCAGGTGGATGACATGAACAAGACCCTGACCTACCTCGTATTGACCGCTTTCGTCTTTGGTGCCCTGGTGATGCCCGTCCAGGCTGACCAAAGCGACGACCGCCCCGACCCGGATGAGCGCCGTGACAAGGCCCGTGATGCGGCCGATGAGCGCCGGGACAAAGCCCGTGATGCGGCAGACGAACGCCGTGACAAGGCCCGCGAAGAAGCCGATGCGCGCCGCGATGCCTTCAAGCAGGCCCGCGATGCGTGCAAAGAAGAGTTCAAGGACCGCAATGGCACCGAGAACGGCACCTATGCGCCTGGCCGCTGCATCAGCATGGCGGCCCATGACCCGGCCCACAAGGCCCGCCGCGCGTACCATCACATCTCGCACCACATCGACGCCGTGGAGCACAGGATCGCCAAGCTCGAGGTCAAGGAATACCGCATCGAAGAGGCCCTCGCCGGCGGCAACCTGACCGAGAACCAGACCGCGGCGTTCGAGGCCAAGCTTGAGCGCATCGAAGCCCTGCAGGGCGAACTCGTCGAGAAGTTGGAGGATCTGTACCAGCAGCTCCGCGATCTGCGGGAACGCTGGGCGGACCACAAGGCCGCGTCGGGGGATGACCCGGCGCCGTACCCCGAAGACGACAGCGCCCTGGAGAGCGACGACGAAGTCGATGCAAGCAGCCAGGAGGCCGGCTCTGATGTCCCAGAAGGCGACGGATCGTCGGACAGCGAACCCTCTGAGGACCCGGCTGGATAGGACCTTACATAGGTCACTCCCATGCAAGTCCCCATGCGCTGGACCCTGCTCATATTGGTCGCCATTTCAATGGCACCAGGTGTTGCCGCCCAGGATTGTTCACCTGAAGCCCCCTGCCCCCTGGGCGTCAACACCGACCCTGACGAAGGATTCTATTGGTCCGTTCCTGGGGAGACGGAAGCCGAAGTGACCGCAGGTGACACGTTCACCTTCGAGGCGTGGAACTGGTACGACGAAGATCATGTCCTGTCGATCGCGGCGTTGGACATCTCGTTCGTCGCGGAAGGTTTTGACTCGATGGGTGGGCCGTCCACCTCTGCCGGACCGTTCACGTTGGATGCTCCAGGGACATACGAGTTGCTTGACGAGATGACCGGCGAGACGGTCACGCTCCGTGTCTTGGAGGGTGACGTGGTCGAGGGCGGATCGACCGGGGAGGACTCCGCGCACGAGGATACGCCGGGGCTACCCGCGGCGGTCCTGATCGGAGCACTTTCCCTGCTTGCCTACCGGCGCCGGTAGGAACTTTCACTCCTCTTTCCCCACTTGATTTGACCTCCACCGGCTCCAGGAGAAACTAGCACTCCACTTGGCCTGGACCCCATGCTCCTAAAGCAGACGGGCCATGGTGGTGGTGTGGCCCCCGGGCCACGGTGTTTACTATGCAATCGCACACAGAAACTGCGCCCCATTTCGAGCAGATCACCCGGGCGCTCGGAGAACTTGGAAAAGAGATCGATGAAGCGGAACTCAAGGACGAGTTCCAGAAGTACTTGGACTATGGCGTGCCGCCTGAACAGGCAGTCAAGACGATTCTTCGCCACCATGGCGCCCAGTCGAATGCGCCCGCGCCGCAGCCGACCTCACAGGAACGTATCCCACTGGCCGACGTCCCCGGCAACGTGCCGTACGTCAACCTGCTTGTACGCGTACTGAGCCACAACGTCAAGACCGTGCAGGCCCGCGGAGAAGACAAGGAGATCGTCTGGGGCATGGTCGGCGACGAGACCGCCAGCCGCCCCTTCACCAGCTGGCGCCCGATGGAAGGCATCGAAAAGGGCGATGTCCTGGCCGTCGAAGGTGCCTACACGAAAGAATGGCGCGGCGAGGTCCAGATCCAATTCGGAGATCGCTGCAAATTCGAGAAGAAGGAAGACGCTGACCTGCCGTCGGCGCCGGAGACCTTCCGCGAAGTGAAGATCGGCGACCTGAACCCCGGTGACCGAGGTCTGGAGATCACCGGCCGGATCCTCGATGTGCAACCCCGATCCATCCAGGTCCAAGGGGAGCCGAAGACCATCTACGGTGGCACCATCGCGGACGAGAGCGGCAAGGTCGAATTCACGGCCTGGGCCGATATGGGCCTCACGCCGGACACCGTGGTCACCATCCAGGGCGGCTATGTGCGCGCCTACCGTGGGACCCCGCAGTTCAACTTCGACCAGGACGCCAAGGTCACGCCCGCGGAGGTCGAACTCCCGCCGGCCGCCGAATTGCGCGTCAGCGACCCGACGCCATTGTGGAAACTCCAAGAGAATGGTGGCAGCGATGTCACGGCCATCGCCACGTTGTTGGAGGTCCGCGACGGCAGCGGCCTCATCATGCGTTGTGACGAAGAAGGCTGCAACCGGATGCTACAATCAGGTGCCTGCCGTTTGCACGGCAAGCAGACCGGTCGCGCCGACCTGCGGATCAAGGGCGTCCTGGACGACGGCACGGGCGCAGTGAACGTGATCGTCAACCGAGAACTGACGGAAGCGGTCTTGGGCAAGGACCTGGTCCAATGCCAAGAGGAAGCCAAGGAAGCGTTCCGGCCCGAGATCATCCAGGAGCAACTGCAGGAAATGCTGCAAGGGCGCATCTTTGAAGTGACCGGCAACGTCCTTTTGGACGAATACGGAGCCATGTTCTTGGCGCGGACCTTCACGGCTGCCACGGTCGAGACCGAAGAGGCCGCCAAGGCCCTCCTGGAGGCGGCCTGATGCCCTTCCAACGTGAAGTGGCGCAGCGCGTGTTCGCACAGGAGTACAACGCTGGCCGCGTCGAATTGGCCGGCGAAGGCGAAAAAGATCCAAGTTTCCTCGTGACGCCCCTCGGAGGCAAGGTCAATCGGCTGCACGTGGTCGGTGTATGTACCGAGTGCGAAGCGGTCGGTGAATCCGGAGAGACCTGGCGGGCCCGCATCAGTGACCCAACGGGCATTTTCACGGTCTATGCGGGGCAATACCAGCCCGAGGCGGCCCAGGTCCTTTCGGAGCTTGAACCGCCTTGTTTTGTCGCGGTGACCGGAAAGGCACGCAAGTACGAGCCGGAACCCGGCAGCGTCTTCATCAGCATCCGCCCCGAGGCGATCAGTGTCGTGGACGAAGGTACGCGCGACGCCTGGGTGCTCCAGACCGCCCAGCGTACCTTGGAGCGGTTGGATGCACTTGACAAGGTCCGCGCCGATCCGCAGACGGACCAAAACGGTCTGGTCGGCGCCGGCGTCCGCACGGCCGTCGCAGAAGGGGCGCTGCTGGCCCAAGAGCATTACGGGTTGCTGGACGTATCGGGTCACCGGGAATCGGTCAAGACGACCTTGGAAGGCCTGTTGCCCGGAGGCACGTTCGAGACCCACCAGGTCGCGCCCCGCGAGGACGCGGCGCCGGCGATGCCCGCGTACGAGGCACCCGCCAAGCCGGAAGCCAATGCGGAGGACGATGCCTTCGATGACGAGGTGCTTGCCGTCGTGCAAAAGCTCGAAGGGGACCAAGGTGCCCAGTGGGACACGATCCTCCAAGAAGTCCAGGTGACCGCCCAAGGATCGACGGACGAGTCCATCGAAGAGGCCCTCAACCGCCTCATGGACAAAGGCCTGGTCTACGAACCCACGCTGGGCGTACTCAAGACCACCTAATCCTGGTCGATGATGAACGTCCCCGTCTGAAGTGCGGCCGCTTCATCAGCGGGAATCGCCTCGATCACCGTGTCGTCATGGATGATGGCGGAATTACCGAATGGGTCCTCGATCACGAGGGTGACGGGTGCCGCCTTTCCACTGCGCATGGCGACCAAGGTCTGCTGCAGCGCTTCGACCTTGGCTTCCAGTTCGGCACCTTCTGCGTCGACGCGCAGTTGGTGGAGGACGCGTTCGATCCGGACCAAGATGCCTTCGATGTTGGTGATGAAGGCGTCGCTGGCGGTCCCGGGTTCGATGTCGATGCCGAGCTCAGGGATCCGGATGGTGCCTGATGCAGAACGTACGACGCGTACCGACATGTCTTGCTCAGCATCGATCGTGTACTTGTGGCGCGTCGGATCCTTGGTCTCGGTCAAGACGAAATCCACATGGCGGTAGCCGCATGCTTCGCAGCGCAGCATGGTCTCGAGCGATTCCCCGAGGTAGGGGAGGTCGATCTGTTCTGCGTTGTATTGCATGCCCTTGTGGGAGCATGCGGGGCAGACTGCGTCATCAATGGTGGTGCGGACCACGTTTCCGGCCGAGTTGGGCCGATTCAAAAGGGTTGGGTTGAGGGGAAAGAGGTCGGACGCGGGCTCAGAAGGTGCCGCGCATTTTGCGCCGGTCGATCTTCACGCCGGTGGGCGCGATGATCATCTGGGTCTTGCCCAGTCCGGCGATGTCGCCGTTGATGTCCGAGACCAGCTTCTTGAGGTCACTCGTGACGCGGCGCAGGATGATGTCATCCCCCGCGATGGCACTGAAGTCCAGCAGCAGCAGGTTGCCCTGGTAGACGTAGTTGGCGAATTCGCGAAGATCATCGTAGGTGGTGATCTCGGCGACACGCACCATCATGCTGGCGGTCTGGTCGAAGAGCTCCGTGTCTTGGGTGTACTCTTCGAGGTCGATGTAGTCGGTGCCGGTGGTGACCGGGCGTTGCGGTGCCGCCGGCTTGGCGGCAAAGAGTTCTTTCAGACCCATGGGTGCATCCCTACGTTTCGCAAGAATCTGAGGCTGATAAGCGTACTGTTAGGGCTCAGGAGGGCTTCAGGAGACGTCCAACTCCCATACCTTGTCTCCCAAGTGGTGCACGGAAGCGACCGATTTCCCCTTCGTCTCGCCGCCCATGGTGGCACCTGGCTGCAGGCAGCGCCCGATGGCGAGCGGTTGTTTGTTGCGCTCATCGCGGATCCAACAGAGGTCTCCTGGCTGCAAAGCCGGGTCGGCATCGACGATGCCCGGGGCCATGATGTCTGCCCCATTGTGCACGAACCGGACCGCCCCCATGTCGACGGTCACGAAGCGGCCGGTCGGCCGATAGGCCAGAAGCCCCCGGACCGAAAGGAAGGGCTGGCCGTCGACGATCAGGGCGTGGATCTGCCCATTGACCAGTACGACGTCAAAATCAGGCAAAGAGCCGGTTTCGACCGCAG
>JBFKXH010000002.1:0-19434 GCA_041638175.1 Thermoplasmatota archaeon | reverse complement strand
GGCGTGATGGGCGGCCACGAATCAGAGGCAGCGGCCGAAGCCCTGGCGCAACGACTCGGGGCCGCCATCGCTGCGGAGGGGTGGATCACCTTGACCGGCGGCAACAACGAAGGCGTCATGGCGGCCGCCACCAAAGGAGCACGCGATGCCGGTGGATTGACCATCGGGCTGCACCCCGGTACGCGTCACGACGGCAACGTGGCCGACGCGGACATCATCGTGTACACCAGCATCGGGTATGCACGCAACGCCATGAACGTCCTGAGCAGTGACGTGGTCATTGCCCTGCCAGGATTCGTGGGCACCCTGTCCGAAGTGGCGTTCGCCATCAACTACAACGTGCCCGCGATCCTCTTGAAATTCGAGGACGGCGGCTGGTTCGGCAACCGCGTCAAGCGCGCCGACACGGTGGAGCAGGCGATCCGCATGGCCAAGGACCTGCTGTGAAGGCGTGGCAAGACCACCCCCGCGCCCGGCTTGGCATGGTCTGTGGCCTGCTTGGCGCCAGCGCCTACTTCTACGCCACCGAGCGCAGTCTCGAGCACTTTGCGTGGCATCTTGGCTACGGCGCCGGCGCCGGCATGCTGCTGGCGAGCGCCTGGTCCCGTGTTCGGCGCATCCGGTCGCCGACGCTGTGGCCGGTGGCCTCCTACCTATGGATGGTGATCCCGGACCTGCTGTGGCTCGCCAAACGGATCATCACCGGGACCCCGTGGCCGCATCAGGGCTGGATGGACATCTTCTGGTTCCATGTCAGCCTCGACCGATGGGCGCTTGCCACCCCGCTCGTGGTGCCATTCTACGGCGCCAGCCTCGCCATCTATGTCGCTGCCTTGATGAAGGCACGGCGTGTCGCGCCCACGTGGTCCTGAAGACCCCCCTCCACGGTCGGCACGAAGCGTTGGGCGCGACGTTCACCCCGTTTGCCGGCTACGACATGCCGGTCGTCTACGGCTCCATCAACGAGGAGCACCAGGCCGTCCGGACCGCAGCAGGCCTGTTCGACGTAAGCCACATGTCCAACCTGTTTGTGGAGGGACCTGGTGCCGCGGCTGCCATCGGAGCCGTTTCCACGCGACCCGTCGAGGACCTGGCCACCGGCCGGGGGCGCTACGGCGTCCTGTTGCGCGACGACGGCACCATCCTGGACGACGTCTTCACCTTCCGACTCGAAGAGGAACGGTTCATGATGATCCCCAACGCGGGCCAGAACCAGGTCGTGGCCGACCACTTAGGCGCCCATGGTCAGGACCTGGTCATCGCCGACGAGACGCGCGAATGGGGCATCTTGGCACTGCAAGGCCCGAAGGCACGGGATGTGCTGGCGGCCGCCAGCGACGGGGAGGCCCCGAAATTCCACCGCATCACGACGATGGTGATCGCAGGCGCCGAGTGCCTGGTCAGTGGCACCGGCTACACGGGCGAAAAAGGGGTCGAGATCTACGTGCAAGCGACCCAAGCAGGCGCCGTCTGGGACCGACTGATGGACGCTGGCGCCTCCGCCGGACTGCGACCCATCGGACTCGGTGCTCGGGACACGTTGCGGCTCGAAAAGGGCTACGCGTTGGCGGGCAATGAATTCGAAGGCGGCCGCACGCCCCTGGAAGCGGCCCTCGATTGGCTCATTGATTGGGACCACGATTTCGTCGGGAAGGACGCACTCCTGGCCCAGCGCGAGACCGAACACGACGTACTCTGCGGCATCACCCAGGCCAAAGGTGTTCCACGGCACGGCTACCGGGTCCTGCAAGCGGGCGCGCCGGTCGGCGTCATCACCAGCGGCACCAAGAGCCCGACCCTTGGAACCGGGATCGCCCTGGCCTACTTGCGCGGCGTGGGCCCCGGAGATACGGTGGATGTGGAGGTCCGTGGCCGGACCCAAGAGGGCACCGTGGTCAAGCTGCCGTTCGTCTAGGGTATCAGGGTTGCGCCTTTCCGATTGCCTTATCTGAAGGGTCTCGGAGTTTGGCAGGCCATGTATGTCATCGTCGGCGGCGCCGGGGAAGTGGGATTCCACGTGGCACGGGCCCTTCGCGACGAAGGACATGACGTGGCCGTCATTGAGACAGACCCGCAGCGACTCGAGCGCCTGGGCGAACTGGATGTCCTGAGTGTCCAAGGCAACCTGGCAAGCCGCAAGGTCCTGGAAGAGGAAGCGAACGTCGGCTCGGCCGACCTGATGATCGCCTGCACCGGGCGCGACGAGATCAACATGGTCGCGTGCGCCTTGGCCAAGACCTTCGGGCTGCGGACCATCGCACGGATCAACGAGACCGAGTACCTGAGCGTCCCCCATTCCACCGAGTACGCCGCGATGGGCATCGACGTGGCGGTCAGCCCAGAAATGGTCGCGGCCATCCGCATCAAGCGGCTGCTCAACCAACCCGACCTGGTCAATGCAGACGTCTTTGCCCAGGGCAAGGTCTTCGTGGCAGAGGGGCGGGTCACCGAGGACGCGTTCGTGGTCGGAAAAAAGGTCAGCGAGGTCGAGCCGCCCGCCGGCTTCACGCTCTTTGCCCTCTATCGCGGCGACGACGTCATGATCCCCACCGGATCGACGCGGTTCCAGGCCCACGACCGGTTGCTGATGGCGATGAGCAAGCCGGAGACCCTCCAAGAGGTCGAGCCCTACATCGGCCGCATGAAGCCGGTGGAACAGCCACGCCAGATCCGGCGCGTCATGATCGCCGGTGCGACCCGTGTCGGCATCCACTTGGCGCGGCTGCTCGAACAGAGCAAACGCGACGTGGTCTTGGTCGACATGGACGAAGCGCGCTGCCAGGCGGCCACCTCCCAACTCTCCAAGACACTGGTCGTGCACGGAGATGTGACCGACCGCACGCTCCTGATCCAAGAGAACGTGGATACGTTCGACGCCTTCGTCAGCGCCACGCGCGTCGAGGAATACAACATCCTCGCGGCCCTGATCGCCAAGCAACTCGGAGTCAGCCTGAACGTGGCGGTCATCAACCAACCCGAGTTGAAACAGTTCCTGGAGACCCTGGACATCGACCTGGCCGTGGCACCCCGGCTAAGCACCGTGGGTGCCATCCTCAAACACGTCCATGCCGACGATGAGGAACTGAGTCTGCAGCACGTCGGAGAAGAGCGCATCATCCAACTCAAGGTCCACGAAGGGGCCCCCATCGTCGGTCGCCCCCTGAGGAAGGCTGGACTCCCTGCCTTTTCGGTGATCGCAGCGGTCGTCCGCGGTGATGAGGTGATCTTGCCGCGTGGCAACGATATCATCCTGGCAGGGGACCACGTCGTGGCGTACGCCTTGTCCGAAGCAGTCGAGAAACTGGAGAAGCTGTTTCGATGATGGACCGTCGGCGCCTGGTCTTGGCCACGGCCGAGGTCGTCCGCATCTTCTGCGTGCTGATGCTCGCGCCGATCCCGATCGCCTTTGCCTACGAGACGCCCGACCTGAACGTCCTAGGATTCCTGGTCCCCCGCAACGCCATGATCTTCTTGGCGACCGCACTCATCGGAGCCCTCTATTGGGCCATCGTGCGCGCCGCGACCCGTGGCGTGGAAGACCAAGAGCTGCAAGACCGCGAAGCGTACTTGGTCGTCGGCATCGGCTGGGTGCTGCTGACCCTCCTGGCCCTGATCCCCTTCCTTTGGTCCGGCGTCACCGGTTCGTTCGGGGACGCATGGTTCGAAGCCATGAGCGGCCTGACCACCACCGGCGCCACCATCCTCAGCACCGACCTGGAACAGGTCCCCAAGAGCATCATGTTCTGGCGCGCCCAGTTGGAATACATCGGCGGCATGGGGATCATCGTCTTGAGCGTCGCCGTCCTGGCACGACTCACCCACGGCGGCACGCAACTGTTGCAAGCTGAGGCCCCGGGCCCGTCGGTCACTCGCTTGGCCCCTAAACTCACCCAGACCGCCAAGGCGTTGTGGACCGTGTATGGCATCATCAGCGCCCTGCTGCTGGTGATCTTGACCATGATCTTCCTGGGTGAAGGCCTGATCTGGAAGGATGCGCTCTACGACGCACTGGTCCACACCTTCACCACCGTCTCCACAGGCGGCTTCAGCAACCACGGGGCAAGCATCGGATACTACGATTCATGGCTGCTTGAGGCCACGATCATCCTGTTCATGCTCATTGCCGGTAGCAACTTCACGCTCCATTACTACACGCTGCACGGCGATTGGCGACGCCTCTGGCGCGACCGTGAATGGCGGTTCTTCATGCTCACGTTCATCGGCGTCACCTTGACCGCGACCGGCATGCTATGGCGGGCGGGGCAAGATGTGGTCGGGGGCTTCCGAGGTGCGGCCTTCACCGTCGCGAGCGTGTCGTCCGGGACCGGGTTCGTGGCCGTGGACTTCAACGGTTGGCCCGAGATCCTCAAGGTCATGTTGCTGGTGTTGATGATCACCGGCGCGACGGCGGGCTCGACCACGGGCGGTCTGAAGATGGTGCGGATCATGATCTTGCTGAAGATCGTAGTGCGCGAGATCCGCAAACTGCTGCACCCTCGAGCCGTCATCCCGATCCGACTCGGGGGCAAGGTCCTCCGGGACGAGACGCTGTTCACGACCGTTGCCTTCTTCTTCAGCTTCGTGACCATCTGGATGGTCGGCGCCATGCTCCTGGTCACCATGGAGCCAGGGTTGGACGTCTTTGACGGCGCGGTCATCGCGGCGAGCGCAGTCTCGAACTTCGGGCCCTCCATGGGCGTGATCGGGCCGCTGGACAACTACGGCGCCCTCAGCTACGGCAGCAAGTTCACCATGACGGTGCTGATGTGGGCGGGCCGTCTGGAGATCTTCACCGCCATGCTGTTGTTCTCCCCGGCGGCCTGGCGCAAATGATACATGCCAGACCCCGTCCGCGGACCCGTGCCCTGGCTTGAACCCCTGGCCAAAGAGGTCGAGGCGGCCCTTCTGGCGGGCGAGATCCAGGACAAGGACGCCCTCCATCGGCTCAAGCACCGTCTGGCCAAGAAACACCAGGCACCCCGCATGCCCCAGGATCCGGAGCTGGTCCCTTTCTTGAGCCCGAGTTCGCAGCAGAAGTGGGGCGGGCTGTTTCGAAAGAAACCCATGCGGAGCCAATCGGGCGTGGCCATCATCGCAGTGATGAGCAGCCCCGCCGCCTGCCCACATGGAAAATGCATCTACTGCCCCGGCGGCCCCGACGTGGATGCACCTCAATCCTACACGGGCTTCGAGCCCAGCACGATGCGGGCCAAACGATTCGACTACGACCCCATGCGCATCGTGCAGAGTAGGCTCTGGCAATTGGCGCAGAACGGGCACGCCATCGACAAGCTGGAGATCATCATCCAAGGTGGCACCTTCCCGGCGCGCGACCAAGCGTACCAAGACTGGTTCGTACACAGCATCTACGCCGGCTGCAACGCGGGGCCCGCTGAAGACAGCGAAGGCGAGCCCCAGGGACCATGGCATGCATGGAGCCCCGACGAACGGAGCGCCCGGTTGGTGCAGGCCATGAAGATCAACGAGACGGCAGCTTGTCGGGTCATCGGCTTGACCATCGAGACCAAACCAGACTGGTGCTTGGAGCCCCACGTGGATGCCATGCTCCGCCACGGTGCGACGCGCATTGAACTGGGCATCCAGACCCTGGATGAAGAGGTGACCCGGCTCACCAACCGCGGCCACACTGTGCAAGACGCGGCGGATGCCATGCGCATCGCCCGTGACGCCGGATTCAAGGTCTGCGTGCACATGATGCCGGGACTTCCACGGCCCCAGCCTGCAAGCGCCGGCGCCCCGTACGCGGTCGACCCCGATGCGGACCTGGAGGACCTGCGGCGCCTGTTCGCCGATCCCGCGTGGCGCCCAGACATGCTCAAGATCTATCCCACGTTGATCGTGGCGGAAGGCGAGACCACCCTGAAGCGGTGGTGGCAACGCGGTGAATTCGAGCCGCTGACCACAGAACCTGCAACGCGGATCATCGCGCAAGCGTTGGCACATGTACCCGAATACTGCCGGATCCAACGCATCGACCGGGACATCCCCACGACGCACGTATTGGCAGGCGTGATGAATTCCAACCTGCGACAGTTGGCTGAACAGGCTGCCATCGAAGACGGCGTGCGACTACGGGACATCCGGGCGCGTGAAGTCGGCACAAGGACACGAGAAGGCGCCGACGTGCGACCCGATCGCCTCGGCCTGGTCCAACGAGAATACGAGGCCAGCGGCGGGACCGAGGTGTTTCTCAGCCTCGAAGATCCCGTCGCCGACGCGCTGGTCGGCTTCCTTCGCCTGCGCCGCGTCCAGGCCAGCCACCGGGCAGAATTTGGACGGCCCAGCGCCGTGGTCCGCGAGCTCAAGGTCTATGGCGTGGCCAAGTCCCTGGGCGATCATCAGGAAGAAGCGGGAGGGTGGCAACACCAGGGGCACGGCGCGCAACTGCTGGCCGCGGCAGAGGCGGTCGCCGCGCGGTGGGGCGTAGAACAGATCGCCGTCATCGCCGGAGCGGGGGTAAAGGAATATTACCGCAAGCATGGATACAGGGACCTCGGGCCGTACGTGGCCAAGGAACTACCATGACCATCCACCGTTTGGAACCTGCCAAACAGTTCGTCACGCGCGTGATGCTGCTCAATCGCTTCCACGCCCCGGACGAAGAAGACTACAGCGAGGCCACGCACAAGCTCGGGGCCCTCCACCGCGGCTTCCCCAACGGCCTGGTGCACGAACAGGCAGCGTACCTCGTTGCCGGGATCTTGGCGGCCGAACCCTTCCAAGAGGCCAATTTCCGCACGGCCATGGACTACGTCAGCGACACCCTGAGCCACGAAGGCTACGAACTGCAAGCGAACCTGCGTGAGCAACAGGACCTGGGGATCCAGGCCTGGACCCTGCGCGAGGAAAGCGAAGGCGCCTGCCGCCGTTTCCTGGAAGACTGGTTCAAGCCACGCATCCTGCACGTCGGTCGGCAGACCTAAGAGAAGAAATCCGGGTGGCCCCATGATGTCCTGCATCTTCTGTGCGATCGCTGCCGGAGAGGTCCCCAGTACCAAGGTACACGAGGACGCTGATGTGATCGCATTCCTTGACATCCGACCGTTGGCCAGGGGGCACACCTTGGTCGTCCCAAAAGCCCACGTTCAGAAACTCGAAGAGACCGACGGGACCACCGCCTCAGCGCTCATCGAAGTGACCAAGACCCTGACCCCCCGCTTGTGCCAGACCGTGGGTGCAAGCGACGCGACCATCGCCATCAATGACGGCCCGGACGCCGGCCAGGAAGTCCCCCACTTGCACATCCACATCGTACCCAGGCAGGCCGGCGACGGTGCGGGCCCGATCCATGCATTGTTCGGTGAGCGACCGACCCCTGACATGGATGATCTTCAGACCATCGCGGAGGCGCTTGCGTGACCAGTTACGCGGTGCCCGTCGACGTGCGTTTCAACGACGTGGACGGCATGGGACACGTGAACAATGCCGTGTACCTGACCTTCCTGGAATATGCACGCATGAAATTCTTCACGGAGGAAGCCGGCGCCGAATCGGAGAAGGACTTCCCGTTCATCCTTGCCCATGCGGCATTGGATTACAAGAAGCCGATCAAGATGGGCGCAGAATTGGAGGTACGGATGTGGACCAGCCGCATCGGCGGCAAGTCATGGGATTTCGACTACGAGATCGTCGACCGGCGCACCAAGGCACAATACGCGACCGGCAAGACCGTGCAGGTGGCCTACGATTACTACCTGGAAAAGTCGGATCGCCTGGACGGGGAACTCAAAGACCTCGTCAAGGCCCTGATGCCGTGAAGCTGCAACGGAGCGACCACGTTCTTTTTCAAGCAGGAACGGACGTCGAACCCGATGGCGCGTCGAGGCAGCAACCGACTCCTACGCTGGGCCGATGGCCCCGGGCGTGAGAGCGGCTCCTGGCTGTTGGTCGCTGCGGCGGTCGCTTCCATCCCGTTCTTGAACCTCCTTCGACCGCCTTGTTCGACCGCCGAGTGCATCTCCGACTGGGACAAGGTGTTCTTCGTGCCCAAACTCCTCTTCATTCCTGCCTTGTTGGCCGTCGGGGTCTTGGCCGGCAGTTGGATCGCCCAGCGCCTGCACGGCCGCACACACAAGCGTTTCCACGCCACGTTAGAAGACCGTGACGCCCCCGACATCCCGCCTGGACACTTCCGGGCCAAGGAGATGGAGCGCGACATTCTGCGCCGGTCCTACACATGGATGGGCATCGGTTCGGCGAGCATGGCCGGCGTGTTCGTCTTCTTCACGGGGACCACCATCGGCCGCCGCACGTGCGACCCCTGGCGATTCTCCCAGCCCACCGGCCTCGGGGTATGCAATTCACCGGGCGGTTGGTCTGACATGTTGATGGCGTACCAGGTCTGGCTCATGGTGCTCGTCGCGGCCATCGCCGGACTCTGGATGTTGATCCAAAGCCGGCGATACGTGGACCGTTCCAAGCGCCGCTTGCCGTTCGGGCGACGCAAGGCCCAGGGACACCCTTGAAAGGGCAGGGCTCTTGGCGCACGCCGTGACGGCGCAACCCGGCGATCGCATCCGCGTGACCACTCCTGATGGTGCGGCCTTTGAAGGCATCCTCATGCCACGCCACAGCTTCAGCGACGAAGCGATCACCACCCTCAAGCTGGACAATGGCTACAACCTGGGCATCGTGGTCGACGGCGACGTGGAGGTCATCAAGCCCGCCACCAAGCGCGATCTCTCCCTTTCCATGCCGGAAGAAGACCCGGCAAGACCCACGATCGCCATCCTGGGCACGGGCGGTACGATCGCGAGCTTCGTTGACTACCGTACCGGCGGGGTCACGCCGGCGACGCGGCCCGAAGAGCTGGCCCTTGCTGCGCCTGAGGTCTTCGACGAAGCCAACGTCCGCGCGGAAGTGGTCTTCGAGATGTTCTCAGAAGACATGCAACCGGAACATTGGACCGCCATCGCCGAGCGGGTGGCCTGGCACCTGAACAATGGGTGCCGGGGCGTGGTGGTCGGCCACGGCACGGACACCATGAGCCACACAGCGACCGCCTTGGCCTTCTGCTTGAAGGACCTGAGCGGCCCGGTCGTCTTGACGGGCAGCCAGCGCAGCAGTGACCGACCCAGCAGTGACGCAGGCCTCAACTTGCTCGCCGCGACACGCATCGCGGCCCAAAGCGACCTGGGTGAAGTGGTGGTCGCCATGCACGAGACCAGCGACGACGATCACGTCGCGATCCACCGCGCCACGCGTGTGCGCAAGATGCACACGTCCCGACGAGACGCGTTCCAGAGCATCAACGCATTGCCCCTTGGTCGCGTGGGAAAAAAGATCCAGTGGCTGACCGCGTACGAGCATGCCGGCCAAGGACCCACCGTTGTGGACGCCGCCTGGGACGAGGACGTCAGCATGATCACCAGTTATCCTGGACTTTGGCCAGACCACATTGAGGACGTGGTCCGCAAGGCGACAGTCATCGTCGGGACCGGACTCGGCCACATCGCGCGTCGCTGCCTCCCCGGCGTGCAAGCGGTCCTAGACCGTGGCGCCCACGTCGCGATGGCCAGCCAATGCATCCACGGCCGCGTGAACATGAACGTGTATTCGACGGGCCGCGACCTCCTGCAGATGGGCGTGATGCCCGCGGACGACATGCTGCCTGAAGTCGCCTACATCAAGCTCATGTGGATCCTCGGCCACACCGATGACCCTGACGAGGTGCGCCGGTTGTTTGCGACGTCGCTCGCGGGCGAACTCGGAGGCGACAGCCCCGTGGAGGCCTTCTGATGAAGGACCTCGACTACCAAGCGCTCGGCTTCCAATGTGGACTGGAGATCCACCAACAATTGGACACCCGGAAATTGTTCAGCCCATGCCCGAGCGACACGGTCGAACCTGATGAAGTGCCGGGACGGACCAATGGCACGTACCACAGGCGCCTGCGCTCCACGCAATCAGAACTTGGTGAAATGGACCCGGCTGCGATCGCCGAAGCCAAGCGACGACGCGCATTCACCTACCTATCCATGGAGGGTCTGTCCAGCTTGGTCGAGCTGGACGAAGAGCCCCCCCACCCGATGAGCGAAGACGCCCTTGACGTAGCGCTCACGTACGCTGGATTGCTCGATTCCCGGCCGGCGGACGAAGTGCACATCATGCGCAAGACGGTCATCGACGGCAGCAACACCAGTGGCTTCCAGCGCACGGCCCTGGTCGCGACGGGCGGAACCGTGGATCCCGACGGGTACGAACCGGTCGGCATCTGGACCATCGCGGTCGAAGAGGACTCGGCACGCAAGTATTCCGACGACGGCGGCGCCACGACCTTCACCCTTGATCGCCTCGGCATTCCACTCATCGAAGTGGCCACCGCCCCGACCATCAAGGATCCAAAACACGCCCAGGCCACGGCCGCCCGCCTGGGCGCCTTGCTGCGGGCGACCGGGCGCGTCAAGCGCGGGCTCGGCACCATCCGCCAAGACCTCAACGTGAGCATCGGGGTCGGCGACCGGGTGGAGATCAAGGGTTGTCAAGACCTGCGATCCGTGCCCCAAGTGATCGAAACAGAGGTACGGCGCCAACTCTGGTTGCATGAGGTCGCGACACGCTTGCAGGAACGGGGTTTCAAGGGCGCGGGCGACATCCATGATGTGAGCAGCGCCTTGGCAGATTGCCCGAGCAAGATCATCCAGGGCGCCTTGAAGAAAGGCGGCAAAGTGCTGGCCTTGCACCTGCCCCACTGGGACGGACTGATGCGTGGTGCATCCAAGGATGGCCCGCGCTACGGCCGCGAATTTGCGGACCACGCCAAGGTCGCAGCCGGCGTGAAGGGCGTCTTCCACTCGGACGAACTGCCTGCCTACGGAATCGAAGCGGCAGAAGTCACCGCGATCCGCGCCCTCTTGCCGCTTGGCGATCAGGACGGCTTCGTGCTCTGCGTCGAAAAGGAGCCGGTCGCCCGGGCTGCGTTGGAAGCCGTCGCGGCCTGCGCCGACGATGCCCCCCGCGGTGCAGGACGCGCCGTGCGCGCCGCCCAGCCCGACCATTCCACCCGCTACATGCGCCCACTACCCGGCGCAGCGCGCATGTACCCGGAGACCGACGTCCCGCCCATCCGAATCGATGAGGAACGCCGCGAGCGCATCCTTTCCACCCTGCCTCTGCGGCCGGAAGAGGTCGTCGCCCAATTGCAGGCGACCGGAATATCCCAGGACCAAGCAGGACAGATCGTGCGCGACGGGACCCAGGCGCGCTTCCAGGCTGCGGTGGATGCAGGCCTGGACGCGGGGACGGCAGCGCGGATCTTGCTGCAGTTCCTGCCCGACCTGGCGTCGCCGGACGCGGTCATGGATCGCCTCGGGGACGTCGCGACAGCCTTGCAGGCGGGGGCTTTTGCCAAGGAAGCATTGCCCGACGTCTTGGCCGCACTCGACAAGGACCCTGGCCAGACCATGGAAGCTGCCGTGCAGTCTGCCGGCGCAGGTGCAGCCGACGAAGGAGCGGTCATCGAGGTCGTGCAACGCATCGTCCAGGAACGTCTCGAATTCGTGCAAACGCGCGGCATGGGTTCCATGGGGCCGTTGATGGGGCCCGTGATGGCTGAATTGCGCGGCAAGGCCGACGGCGCCGTGATCTCCAAGCACTTGCAGGCGGCGATCGAAGAGGTCCTGTCGTAGGCGGCGCAGTCATAACCTCAGAAACGGATGCCCCCAGGTGCGCTTCGTGCTCGCCAGCAAATCACCACGACGCAAGGTGCTGCTGCGCCATGTGATCCCCACGTTCGAAGTGGCCGTCATTCCGGTCACCGAAGAGGCGCCGCGGGCTCTCGGTGTTGCGCAGGCGGTCGAGGTCATCGCCAAGAAGAAGGCGTTGGCCGCCAGCCGCGAGCACCCCGATGCCGTGGTCATCGCCGGCGATACCGTGGTCACATACCGTCAGGAACTGATCGGCAAGGCGCACACCCCTGCCGAGGCGCGCATGCGCCTGGCCATGTTGTCTGGCGAGACGCACGAGGTCGTCACGGGGCTGGCCCTGGCGCACCGGGAACGGGCCATCGACGGCGAATCTTGTACGTCCCGCGTACGCATGGACCGGATCCCGAAAGAGGTGCTCGAAGAATACATCGGATCAGGTGCATGGCGGGGAAAAGCCGGCGGCTACGGCATCCAGGACCCCCTGCTCGGGCCCTACTTGCACGTGGACGGTTCCTGGTCGAACGTGGTCGGCCTGCCCCTTGCGACCTTGCACGCCTTGCTGACGCGCAACGAGATCCCCTGCCAAGAGCCGCCAAGCGAGGGCTGGTTGCGTGACCACAACCCCTTTGTTGACCCCGTAGAGTAGCCTCCTGTGCGCGCGTGGTCCCTGGTCCTCGTCCTTGTGCTTTCCGGATGCCTTGCGGGTGAGAAAGACCCCGGCCAGGATGCCCGCGATCGGGCCCCTGCCATCGAGGAAGCCAGCCTGCCCTTGTTGGTCCAAGACCACGACCACAACAACGCCAGTGCCCATGCTGGGAGCCACGGCTTCGAACTGGTCGGCTACAGCAACGGAGTCGACCAAAGTGGCAACCCGAACAGCATCCCAGGGGATGCCTACTACACAGAACTTGCCTTGCGCAACGGGTACCTGTACATGGCAAGGGGCAATGTCATCGACCCGACGCAGGCGATTCCGACCCCTGTCTGTTCCGAACTGCCAGCCCAGGACCCAAGCCATGGAGGCTTCTCCATCATCAATGTGCTTGATCCGGAGAACCCGACAGTGGTCGGCAACTACAATGCCCTGACCGGGTCCGACATCGAGGTCAGCATGGACGGCCATTACGTGTTCTTCGCCACCCAACGCAATTGCTTGACGGAGATCGGCGGCAACCTGCAATTGCACCAAGATCCGCCCGGTACCGCCCCGCGCGGCATCCATGTGGTGGACGTTTCCGACCCCACGGCACCCAGCTTGGCATTCTACCAGCCGCTGCCCGTCAACGGGCCCCACACGGTGACATACCACGAGCGCGACGGACAGGAACTGCTCGTGGTGTCCACCTATGATCTGTACGAAGATCCCGGATCCGGCACCCTACGGGCCCTCAGTGCGACCCAGCGCGTATTGATCTTTGAGATCGAACGGGGGCCTGACGAAGGCGTCGGCCTGCGTCCCGTCAACACATTCTTCCTGACGGACAATCCGCCTGCCCAGAAGATGTACTTCCCGCACGATGCACGCGTGCAGCGCCACCCAGTGACCGGCCAAGACCTGATGTACGTGGCTTACTGGGACAAGGGCTTGCAGATCGTCGACATCACCGACCTCAACGGGCCGCTCACGGCGGAAGGGGGGTACACGGACTTCTCGCCGAGCAGCCGCAACAACATCCACCTCGCTATGCCCTTCCCCAATATGATCGAGGGCAAACACGTCACGGTCACCGAGCCAGAGATCATCACGGCGGATGAGACCGGCTACATCACGTTCCTTGACACGACCGACCCGACACGGCCCAGCAAATTGGGCCACTGGACCCTGCCCGGCGACCTCTTCGTCCAGTACCTGGAGTTCAGCCCCCACAACTTCGCATTCCACGACAACAAGGTCATCCTGGCGCACAACCACGGCGGCCTGTGGTCCATCGATGTAGGCCACGGCAACCTGGCATCGCCCCAGACGGCCGGTTTCTTCATGGACGTCCTGCAGCGCGACGATCCGCCGCGACCGCAGCCGTACTTCTGGGGCGCCGTGGTCGAAGACCAGTTGATCTATGCCGTGGATGAATCCAGCGGCCTCTACATCCTGCGGCACGACTGAACCCAGACCGCAAACCGATAAAGGCGGCCGCCGTGGCACCGCCTGTGTTCCCCGAAGGGCCGATCCGCTGGTTGCTCGCCGCCCAGGCTTTGTTCGTGGCTGGTGGCGTCATCGCCTACGTGACGCCCACGAGCTTTGCCCTATGGACGGCCATCGCCTTGGTCGCCGGCCTGGCTGGCGTCTGGCAAGCCCGCCCGACCCTCGAGGGCCAAGCTGCGACGTGGATGGATCGCAGCGCGAGCGCAGCCGCTGGCGCGTGGGCCATCTTGGCCGTTTTGATCATCATGCCCTACATCGCCTTGGACAGCGACATCAGCCTTTGGGCCGACGTGGGATACCAGGCCCTGCTGTTCTCGATCGCGTGCCTGGGCATGATGTTGTGGAGCGCAGCCGCGTTCCAAGCCATGGCCCAGTGGGATGACGTACGATCGGTGCGCACCTACGCTGCGTTCCACGTCGTTTGTTGGGCCATCGGGCTCGCCCTTCTATGGAATGGGGACGGCACGACGACCCAGTTCCTGGCACGGGGGCAAGAGGTCGACGCCATGGACCTGGCCCTGGTGCCGATGGTGGGCGCCGTGCCCGGCCTGGTCTGGCTGCTCGGCATGCTGCGCCTGGATCAAAGGTAACCCGGATAGATCTCGGGAAGCTCGTCATGGCCGACGGAGACCTGTGCGGGGGCCAAGGGCAGATGCAAGGTCGCCGAAGATCCCGCGTGGAGGACGCTTCGCGCGAAGGTGTTGTCCTGTTGCACTTCCCCGTCATTGTGCAACAAGGTCAAGGTCACGGTACTGCCGCTCGGGATCACATCGTATTGTGGGTACATGTCGATGCGCAGTTGGTAGCGCCCGCCATCCAGGTCGCTGGGCGCATCGAACCCATTTCGGTGGCGCGTGTCCTGGTACCCGTGGTTGTCGCAGACCGCTTGCCCGTCGCAATCCTTGCCGGAGACCGTGAGGTGTGCCACCCAGTGGGTGCTCGCTTCATCCGTGGTGGCATTGAACACGACATAGGGCCGGCCTACGACGCGAAGCGTCTCCTCCGTGGTGAAGCTCCAGGAAAGTCGATCCGGGGCCAGGTCGGCGCGCGATGTCACGGCTTGTTCGTCGGGTAAGAACAGGCCGACGAGCACCTCCTCCGGGTAGTCGACGATCTCCAGGTCCCCTGCTGGCACCTCGCAGTGCCCCGTACAAGAGGGGTGCAGGACGCCGTCGGCACCGAGGGCCAAGGTGATCCATGGTTGGTTCCGCGGCGGGAAGTCCTCCATGCCCCACCATTGTTCGGTGTCATCCTCGATCAAGACAGGCGGCAGGATGTCAAGGATGCCGTTCTGGCGATCCAACAGGAAATGATCATACCATGCGGTCTGCAGATCCATCCAATCCTCACGGTCGGGGAAGGCGTGCCCCCATTGTCCGAAGATGCCGCGCTTCTCGCTTTGGATGTCGTTGAAGATCGGGTCGATGTGGATGGGGCGGACGTTCCAATCGCGCAGGCCATGGACGTGCAGGACGCTCGCCTGGATGTCCGCCGCGTAGGGACGATAATCCCGCTCGACCCAGAAATCCGTGTGGTCGCCGCTGAAATCCGTACCGACCATGAACTGCTCGGCCTGGCAATCCAACTTCTCGGGGTAGAGAAGGAGGTTGTCCGGGTCGCTGCTTGGCCGTGCGCTGCCCGTGAAGTAGCTGAACATGCCGATGAAGGGTTGCAACTCGTAGGGGACGCCTTGGTAGAAGGACCACTCATATTGATTGCTGACCGAGGCCACAGGTACGATGGTCTTGAGGGCGGGCGGCGCCAGCATGGCCGTCGTGAACTGGGTCTCGCCCACATAGGATGCGCCCCACATGCCGACGTTGCCGTTGCTCCAGGGCTGGTCGGCGATCCATTGCACGTAGTCGTAGCCATCTTGCCATTGATCTGGGCCGGTCTGATCGATGCAGCCGCCGGCTTCGTGGTTGCCGCGCACATCAGCGAATGCGACCGCATAGCCGCGCGGCACGAAATGATCCACCAGAGCCTGGCTGTAGGGTCGTCCAGGACCATCGCCGAACGCGTCGGCGGGATCAGGTGCTTCGCCCACGGGGGCCTGGACCGGATCCATCCCCTGATACGGTGTGAAGCCGAGGATGGTCGGGTACGGTCCCGGCGCATCGGGGTAGACCCAATCAATGTAGAGTTGGACGCCCGTGGTGCCCACGAAGTGTCGCTCGTCATGTCCACCGATGTCGTAGATCGGCTGGGTCAGGTTCTGACGCAGGTCGGGGGGCAAGATGCCAGGCGCTTCTACTTCAGCCACCGGGTCGTCCCGGTCCTGCGCACAGCCCGCAAACAGGACCAAGAACAGGGCGACAACGGTGAGCCTCAGCACGCGAAGCACTCCATCGGCACCGGTTGGTCGCCCCGGGCCGTCGCATCGGCAAGGGCCATTTCCAAGACGTACGTATCGCCATCTGGGATGCCGGCCGTCAGGTGCGTGGGTGGCGTCAAGGCCTCGCGCGCGTCCACCTGTGTGTGGATCTCCACATCGGAGGCTTCCCAGGCGATCACGTCGAACGGGTAGGATTCGAGGGTGTAGGACACCGGCACACCGGGGGTGATCGGCGAGGGCATCTCAAGCCCGTTGCGGTAGACGCCGCGCAGGACCGCTTCCCCTTGCCATACACCGTCGACGAACAAAGCTGCGGTGAAGAACGGGTCTTCGCTGGCGCTGGTCGCGTCGAACGTGAGCTTGAAGGTGCCTGTGAGGCGGACATGGCCGGTCTCATTACCCAGGCCCTGCAAGGGCACCTTGATCACGTGGCCGCTCTCACCGGGCCCATTGATCGGTCGCACGTCGCCAAGCGGCATGTCGACCGGCGCGGGGGGCCAGGCGTCCGCGTGGCGCCATTGCATGTCGGTCCCTTGTACGTCAAAGTCCGGCCCATCCCAGAAACCCGTGTCTTTGCCTTTGAGTTCGCTGTCGAGCCAGGCGAGCATGGTGCGGTTCCAATCCGTGCGCATGGGGTAGACGTGCCCCGTGTTGCCCTGGGTCCATTGGTGCAGCCAGGACTTGACCCGGATCTGTTCAGGAAGTTCCTCCAGCCAGGGCAGGATATGGTCCGGCTTGACATTCCAGTCTTGCAGGCCGTGCACGAAGAAGATCGATCCATTCCAGTCGGTGTCGGCAACATAGCGGGCCCAGTCGCGCTCGATCCAGTAATCATCCTTGAGTCCCGTCACGCCGCTACCGACGCCACTGGCCTGCATCCGCGGCAATTCCGTGCACGCAACGTCATCGATGACCCGCGCCAGGCTCTCCGCATCTTCTGACATCAGGCCCTGCGGGGACGGAACACTCAGGAAGCTCAGCCCATATTCGTCCGTTCCTTGCAGGTAGTAGTAGGTGTTGAAGATGGGGCCTTGCTGGTACGGGACCCCGTTGATGTGGTTGTATTCGTACATGTCCGTGATCCCAGACACGTGGAAGACGCCGCGAAGCGCCGGGTGGGGCATCTTGGCGATGACCCCATTGGTGGGCGAGGAATCGTACGACTTGCCGCCACTCGCGATCTTGCCATTGCTCCAGGGCTGGGTGGCAAAATGATCGATGACATGGTACATGTCCCTGACTTCCCGGTCGCCCCCGATCTGGAAGCAGCCTTCCGAGTGGCCCGTGCCACGAAGCGCCGCGAGCACCACCGCATAACCGCGGGGCACGTATTCATTGATCATGTAGTGCCCGAACGGATCGCCGCCGAGCTCGGCGGTGTCGCCCCAGTAGGGACTGAAATTGATGAAGACGGGGACGGTCTCGTTGGTGTCCGGCCGGTAGACAGCCGTGTGCATCGCCTTGCCATCATCCATGTCGATCCAGACCTCTTCGACGGGCAGGATCTCGTGGATGGCCCGAGAAAGTTCGTCCAAGATCCGGGGTGGATCGACAGGTGGGGCCTCCGGTGTGCTCTCCTGGGATGTGCAACCTGCGAAGGCAAGGGCCACCAGGAGTGTGCTGACGATGATCTGACGCATGACGCAGCAGGCGCTGGCGTTGCTCTTGAGCCTTGTGGCTACATCTCTCGTAGGCGGCGCACCCGTTCTTGGATGGGCGGGTGTGTCGCCCAGCGGCTCTCTTTGACCGTGCGCTTGAACGGATTGGCCAAGTAGAGGCTCGCCACGGTCCGATCGCCACGGTCAGGGTGTGGCGTTGTGCCTGCGATCTTTTCAAGCGCATCCGCCAACCCATCCGGGTTGCGACTCAGCTCGGCGCCGGTCGCGTCCGCAAGATATTCTCGCTTGCGGCTGATCGCCAAGTACGTGAGCCTGCTCAAGATGGGCGCCAAGATCATCAACGCGAGTGCGAGCAAGAAGATGACGATCATCGCAGCGCCGCCTTCCTTGCTGCCACCTCGGCGTCCACCACCGAACCACAGTGCGTACCAGACCATCTCCGCGATCATGGCGATGATGCCGATGAGCGCAATGGCGTAGGTCGCGATACGGATGTCGTAGTTCTTGATGTGCGCCATCTCGTGGGCGATCACGCCCTGCAATTCCTCTTGGTTGAGTGCTTCGAGGGCGCCAGTGGTCACACAGATGATGCCCTCCTCAGGGTTGCGCCCTGCAGCAAAGGCATTGATGTCCGAATCGGGCTGTACGTACACCTTGGGTCTGGGTATGCCTGCCGCGATGGCCATTTCCTCGACGCGCATGATCAGCAGCTTCTCTTCCCGTTTGCTCGGGTCAGCAGGCCTGGCCCGGGCTGCCTTGAGGATGGCCGGCACGCTGTTGCCACCGACCAACGCCAGGTAGACAAGCCCGAAGATCAGGGCAAAACCGGCGGTGATCGGTACGCTGCCAATGAACGCGTAGCCCACACTGAAGACCAGCGCCCAGAGGATGAGGAACATCACGACGAACAGGCGCACCGTGGCACGCTTGTTGTGTCGGACGTGGTCGTCGAACAGTTTTGGCATCAGAAGGCGACCTTGGGAACCGCCTTGGATTCCTCAGGCACGGCCAGCATCTCGCGCTCCGTCTTGCCGAACATGTTGGCAATGATGTTGGCAGGGAACACCTCGACGCTGTTGTTGAACCGCAGCACGGAGTCGTTGTAGTGCTGTCGCGCAAAGGAGATCTTGTTCTCTGTGTGCGTCAGCTCGTCCTGCAATTGCATGAAGTTCTGGTTGGCCTTCAGGTCGGGGTAGGCTTCGGCGACCGCGAACAATTTGCCGAGCGCTTGTTCCAGCAAGCCTTCAGCGGCCATCTTGCCCGCAGGGCTCTGTGCCTTCATGAGCGCGGAGCGCGCTTCGGTGACGTTCTGCAACGTCTCCTTTTCGTGCTTCATGTAGCCCTTGACGGTCTCAAGCAGGTTGGGGATCAATTCACCGCGCCGCTGCAATTGCACGTCGATCTGGGCCCATGAGTTATCGATCGCGTTCTCGTAGCGGATGAACTTGTTGTACAGGGCGATGGCCCAGAACAAGAGGATGACGAAGAGCACCGCGACCACGATGCCGATGATCAAACCGAGTACCATTGGGCGGCGATGAAGGAAGAAGAAGAAAAAGGGGACGGGTCGGCCTAATTGACCCGCAGGATGTCCAGGCCGCGGTCGATGTCACCGGTGTACACGTAGCCGTTGTAGTACCACGCATCCCAGACGCCGCACGCGGTGCAGGG
>JBFKXH010000001.1:0-20360 GCA_041638175.1 Thermoplasmatota archaeon | reverse complement strand
GCGCGAAGCCATCGGCGCCAAGGCGGTGGCGTTGGCCAAGCACGTGGATTACAGCAACGCAGGTACCTTGGAATTCCTCTACGAAGACGGCGAGTTCTACTTCAACGAGATGAACACCCGCATCCAGGTGGAGCACCCGGTCACCGAACTGATCACCGGCGTCGACCTTGTGCAGTGGCAGCTGCGGATCGCGGCCGGAGAGACATTGGACCTGCAACAATCCGACATCAAGATCCAAGGTCACGCCTTCGAGGCCCGCATCACAGCGGAAGACCCGTACAATGATTTCCGCCCCAACCCTGGCAAGGTCCACCGGCTTCATGCGCCGGCCGGCGCGGGGATC
Source organism: Thermoplasmatota archaeon (assembly GCA_041638175.1). Lineage (GTDB taxonomy): Archaea > Thermoplasmatota > E2 > JACPAO01 > JAHFTW01 > JBFKXH01. The sequence goes on along the minus strand of JBFKXH010000001.1, from coordinate 20,017 downwards.
CGTATCGACAGCGGCATCTACGAAGGCTGGCAGGTCCCCTCGGTCTACGATTCGATGGTCATGAAACTGCTGAGCCATGGCGCCGATCGCCACGAAGCGCTCGACCGGATGCAACATGCGTTGGTCGACCTGGACATCCAGGGCTTCATCTGCAACAAAGCGTTCCACGAGCGGCTCTTTGCCAATCGTCGCTTCCAAGCCGGTGACATGACCACGCGCTTCCTCGAAGAAGAGGACCTGATGCAGACGCGGACGGACCCTGAGGTGGTCCGGGCGGCCGTGGCGCTGGTGATGGCGCTCAAGGACCGCCCCGGCGGCGGCCTAGCCGGGGCCCACTTGGCACAATCGCTCCCGGCGCGCAAGAGCGGCGGCGTGCGTCGTGATTGGAGGCGCGCATGAAGGTCCGCATCGCATTGGATGGCCAGACCGTCGATCTGGATCTGGAGGAGACCGAGGGTGGCTGGATCGCCCACGCGGCAGGCCGGCAATGGCCGGTCCGGGTCGATCGAAACGGGCCCGGCACCTTGGTCCAAGTGGATGGCATCCCTATGGCCATTGACATCGCGGGCACCCATACGGCCCGCATCGATGGCCGTGAGCACGCGTTCCACATCGTGGCCCTCTCCGGGGTCGCGGGTGCACCGGATCCGACGGCCGGTGCCTTCGGGTCGATCCATGCCCCGATGACGGGAAAACTGGAGTCCATCGAGGTCCAAGTGGGAGATGTGGTCAAGGCGGGCGACGTACTGTTCGTCTTGGAGGCCATGAAGATGCGCAACCAGATCAAGGCCGCCGCGGACGGCGTCGTGGCGGCCATCCACCAGTCGCCGGGTGCAGCGGTCGACACGCAGACCGCAATTGTCGACCTGGCGCCGGAATAGTTTCGCCCGTCTTGAGGCGCCTGTCCAAAGACTCCTGCGAGGTCTTCCCATCGGAGGCACCCCATGACCCTGCAGACCACCACTGGACAGATCAATCACACCGAGCTCATTTCCGCCGACGCCGACGCCACCTGTCGATTCTTGGCCGACCTGTTTGGTCTGGAATTGACCGACATGGGTGGTGAGGCCGGGCCGTACTTCACGTTCGCCACGAGCGAGACGGCCGGCGGCGCCGTTCGCCCGGTCGCCGAAGGGGAACCGGGGCCGGGCGTGTGCCCCTACTTCACGGTCCCTGACCTAGAAGCCGCCCTGCCTGCGGCCACTCATGCCGGCGCCAAGGTCCTCGTACCCCGACAACCGGTCCCGGAACGGGGCTGGTTCGCTTGGCTTGCCATCCCGGGCGGTTGCACCATCGCCCTGTGGCAAGACGATCCAAACGCATCGTAGGCCCGACCGACGCCCTGAAACCCCCCCTACCCATCCGCGTGCCAATGGGCGCACGAGAAGACGCCATCCAGGCCGACATCGAGAGGTTGTCCAAGGGAGGGCCCCAGAAGTACAAGGACCGCTTGCCTGCCGAAGGCAAGAAATTCGTCCGCGACCGCCTGGCACTCTTCTTTCCTGAGGGCCTGGACTTCGAGGACGGCTTGTTTGCCAACAACCGGCGCGCCGAGGAGGGCTTGGCCGCCGACGGCATGGTCACGGGCGCCGGCACGCTGATCGACCGGAACGTGTGGGTCATTGCCAATGATTACACGGTCAAGGCCGGCAGCATGGCGGAGCGAGGGGTGGAGAAATTCATCCGGGTCCAGGATCGTGCCCTGCGAGCCCAACGGCCCATCCTCTACCTGATCGATTCGAGCGGCGCACGCATCACCGACCAGGCGGGTTTCTTTGCCAACATCCGGGGCATTGGGAAGTACTTCTACAACCACAGCATCCTGAGCGGCAAGATCCCGCAGATCAGCGTGTTGTATGGCCCGTGTGTCGCCGGTGCGGCCTACACGCCCATTTTCTGCGACTTCTCCATCATGGTGCGCGGCATGAGCGCCTTGTGCATCGCCAGCCCCCGCATGGTCGAGATGGTGACCGGGGAGCGCATCGACATGCAAGACCTGGGCGGAGCCGACGTACACATGGAACATTCGGGCAGCTGCCACATCGTGGTCGACTCGGAAGAGGAGGCCGCGCTGGCCGTGAAACGCTTGCTGACCTATTTGCCAGACAATTGCGACGAGACCCCGGCCATGTACGAAGCCAGGCCCCCCACACGGGACCCCCATTCCTTGGATGACATCGTGCCGGCCGACCCCAACGAGGCGTTCGACATGCATGACCTCATCGACCGGGTCGTGGATGCAGACAGCTGGTTCGAGATCAAAGCCGGGCACGCCAAGGAATTGATCACGGGGTTCGCTCGCCTGGAAGGCCGCGTGGTCGGCGTGGTGGCCAACAACAGCCAACACAAAGCGGGCGCCATCTTCCCCCACTCGGCGGACAAGGCGGCGGAGTTCATCACGACCTGCGATGCCTACAACATCCCCCTGGTGTACCTGTGCGACACCCCCGGGTTCATGGTCGGCAGTGAAGTCGAAAAGCAGGGGATCCTCAAGCGCGGCAAGAAATTCATCTACGCGACCAGCACAGCCACGGTACCGAAGATCTGCGTGGCGGTGCGAAAGGCCTACGGCGCAGGCATCTACGCCATGTGCGGGCCGGCCTTCGAACCCGACGCGACGCTCGCCCTCCCGGGCGCAGAGATCGCGGTCATGGGTGCCGAGGCGGCCATCAATGCCGTGTACGCCAGGCAACTTGCCGAGATCACGGACGCGGACGAAAAGCAAGCCCGGATCGAGAGCCTACGCGAGACCTACCGCCAAGACATCGACATCCATGTCACGGCGGACGACCTGATCGTCGACCACATCGTGCCTCCGAGCCAACTGCGCCAAGAGCTTGCACGGCGCCTTGCTCACTTTGAAGCCAAGCACCTACCCCTGCCGCGCAAGGGACACGGCACGGTCATCTGAGCGCGGCAGTCAACTCATCCATGTGGAACGGTTTCTGGACGAAAGCGTCGGCGCCCGTGGCAGCAGCATCCAGATCGGTCATCTGTTCCCCGGTGAACAGAATGACCCGGCCAGCGACCGCCTGCAAAGCCGTGATCTGAGATTCCAGGTCCAGACCCGGCATCCTGACATCCTGCAGGACCACGTCGACGCCGACGGCAGAGTCGCGGGCTTCCTGCCAGCTCCCCGAGGTCACCACCTTGTGCCCATGCATCTCCAGCAACAAGCGGGTGGTGGTGCGGATGTCTTCCTCGTCGTCGACGACAAGGATCTTCATGCCGGCTCCAACGAGAAGCGGAACCGCGCACCTTTGCCTGGGCTGCCTTCGGCCTCGATCTGACCGCCATGGCGCTCGACGATGCGCTTGACCGTCGCCAGGCCGATACCGTGGCCTTCGAATTCTTGCGCCTCCCGTTGGAAGGGTGCAAAGATCCGGGTCGCCGCATCTTCGGCAAATCCGATGCCGTTGTCCCCGACCTCGATCTTGCCATCTGCTTCGCGGACCCAGACCCGGGCGTCGGCCTGTCCGGCCGTGTACTTGTACGCATTGCCCATCAGGTTCTGTAGAACCACGCGCACCATCTGTGGATCGCCCCGGGCCTGCATGTCTTGCGCGATGTCCCAGGTGATGCGCCGACCTTCGTCCTGTTCATCAAAGATCTGTGCCATCTCCTTGGCGATGTTGGTGACGTCCAACGAGCCGACATGCATCGGTGCCTGGGTGGTCCGGCTGAAGGCGAGCATGGCCCCGATCATGTTGTCCATCTTGTGCACTGTGTCCTGAAGCCTCTGGGTGACCTGTTGGAGGTTCTCGGGCGCCATCTGGACCGCCTGGACCAGGTTGCTCACCACGGTCAGCGGGGAGCGAAGGTCATGACTGACGCTGTGTGCAAAAGCGTCCAGGTCCTGGTAGGCCCGCTCCAATTTCTGTTGGGCCTCGACCAGTTCCGTCACTTCTGAAATGAATCCGACCACCTCGACGATCTTGCCCTGGTCATTTCGCAGAGGCTGGGGAAAGTGCTTGAAATAGCGGCCTTCGATCTCGTTCACAAACGGGGCCGTCTCGCCCTCGAATGCGGCCTCGAAGTGCTCACGGATCGCTTGGCTGGCACCGCCCTCAAAAAGCTCCTCGAGGCTCTTGCCCCGGATCTCTTGCGTCGTGAGGTGGAATTCTCGGGCCAGACCCCCTTCGTTGAGACTCCAGTAGATCTTCCCGTCCGCCTCGCGGTGGCACCGAAACAGCACGTCCGGCATCAGGTCCACGACTTCCTGGAGCGGCCGCTCATCGTGCATGGCGGAGTCTGCGCTTTCCCGCCATAAGGACCCTCGTGAACGGGACTTCAGGCGATTTGGGCCTGCGACTCGGTCAATCCATAGACCAAGAAACCAGCCCCGACGACGAAGCCGACATGGCCACGCACCGCGCCCCAGGTGCCCGCCGCCGGGTCTTCCAGGTCGATGAAGGATCCGCCACCCGCGCCGGACCACGTGTTCGGGTCCGCACCTTCCGGCAGGTGCAATGCAGAGCAGTCGTGGGTGGATCCGCTTGGTTCGATGAGGTAGGATGCGGAGGCGCCACCCACTGCGAAGCAGTACTGGGCCCACATGAGATGCGTGGTGCCCTCGACCACGTCAAAGGACGTCGCCCCGCCAGGAGACGGCGTGTGGGATGGGTCCGGCAAGATGAACCCTGCATCGTCAAGCAGCAGTTCCGCCTCGTACTCGTAGTAGGTCCCGGTCCAGTCTTCTCCGGCACCCATCGAGATGGCGCGGAAGTATTCGTCATCCTCCGCTTCGGTCTGCAGGTTGTAGGTGATGAACTCCGTGTACCAGCCAAGGGCCGGGACGTAGTCGGTCTTCAGGCCGACCTGGCCGTCTTCGGTGACTCCGATGATCTCGAAGCCTGGGCGGTCCCCTTGGGCGGTCCGGAAGTCTTCCCGGTAGCTGGCGGTGTACGTGAGGTCGTAGGCAAGTTCCTCGCCGAACGAGTCGTCCTCCAGCGTCAGCGTCCCGGTCCAGGTAGCCCCGTGGGACATGGGGAAGTCATACACTTCCCACGGGCCGCCGAATCCGGTCGTGTCCAGATCCGGGCCGAGAGCCCCGACGATGGGGACATCAAAGATCGCTTCGTACCGTGCCACTTCGGCACTTTCGGTGACGAGCTCATAGCCGCTGGCCGACGCCTCAAGCACGATGACGTTGATGTGGATGCCCGTGGCATCCTCGGGGCCGAAGTAGATGTGGTGACCGAACCAGTCCCCGACCTCCCATGCGGGTGCCTCCAGGGTGTCATTGATCGTCAGGTCGATGCGAAGGTCTCGGCCGTCTTCTGACGTGATCGCACCATCTTCCAAGGGTGTTTCTACCTCGGGAGCCGCCGGTCCTTTGTCGGCGCAGCCGGCCAATAGGACCAGCAAGGTCGCGCACCACGTCCGTCCATGCATAGCAAGCACCGCACGTCGTGCTACTTGCCTTTTGCTGTGGGTTGGTCTAAATCCCCAGGATGCGCCGCGCCTGCGCGACCAAGGGCGCATCGATCATTTTGCCGTCCACCACGACGACGCCGCCGTCGTCTGCTTCGATCACCTTGCGGGCCCATGCGACCTCATCCGGCGTCGGCTCGAACGCATCGGCCACGACCGCGACCTGGGCGGGGTGCAGGCACATCTTCCCCACATACCCCAGCGAGCGGGCCTCTTGGGCCTCCCGTCGGGTCCGCGCTTCGTCGCGGAAATCTGCGGTGATCATGTCGATGGCCATCCGCCCCGACGCGGCAGCGGCCAGCGCGACCATGCTGCGTGGCACCTGCACTTCTTGGTTGCTCTCACTGCGTCGCATCCCCGCGTCTGCCGCCAGGTCCTCGGCGCCAAAGGCGATGGCCTCGACCCCGTCGCATGCGGCCAAGGCCTGCGCGTTCAGGATGCCCTTGGCCGATTCAAGGATGAGAAGAAGCCCGATGCCGGGAGGAAGCGCAGCCCGCAACGAGTCGATGTGGTCAACCGACTCGGCCTTGGGGACCACGACCAGGTCCGGCTTGGCGGCCAATACCACCTCCAGGTCGTCCTGCGCCAGGGACCCTGGCCAAGGGTTGATGCGCACGGCCCGACGGGCTTTCGATGTGGGGACCGCCAGGAGTGCGTTGCGCACGGCGATGCGGGCCTCGATCTTGTCGCCCGGCGCGATGGCATCCTCCAGATCGGCCACCACCACGTCGGCGACCCCCGCTTCCAGCGCCTTCTGGATCCGTTCAGGACGGTTCCCTGGCGTGAACAAGACGGTCTTCACGAATGCACCATCCGCTCAATCTCCTTGAGATTGCCGACGGACCAGGACGGTGCGGAAGTACGTGCAGACCTGCACCCCTTCCTGGTTCTTGACCTCATGATGCAGCACGACCACACCGCGCCCGGCCTTGCTGCTCTCTCGTACGTCACCGATCGTCGTGATCACGCGCAACTCATCCCCCGGATAGACCGGATGAGGGTGGCGCACGTCCTCGTAGCCAAGGTTGGCGATCAACGTGCCTTTGGTCAGATCGTCCACGCTCAGCCCGACGCTGGCCGAGAACGTGTACAGACCATTGACAAGGTAATCCCGGAACCCTGCAGCGACGGCCGCGTCCCGATCCAAGTGCAACGGCTGGCGATTCCCGGTGAGTTCGCAGAACGCCTCGTTGTCCTGCTGCGTGACCAAGATCCGACCCTTGTGCTTGTAGACCGTGCCTGGCTCGAACTCCTCGAAAAAGAGGCCCATGGGGCCGCATCCGATGCCTGGGCTTAAGGGCCGCCGCTTGTCTCCAGCCTCGTGGAAGGTCGCTTCATCACGTTCGAGGGCATCGACGGCTCTGGCAAGACGACCGCCCTGGGCGCGGTCCATGAAGGCCTGGCATCCCAGGGAACCAAGGTCTGGGCCACGCGCGAAGAGACGGATACCTGGCTCGGGGAGACCGTGCGGCGTTCCATCACAGAAGGAGCGAGTCCATGGACCACGGCCTTCCTGTTCTTGGCAGATCGAGCCAGCCATGTGCCGGCCATCGAAGCGCGCCTAGGATCGGGGCACGTGCTGTGCGACCGATTCCAAGAATCGACCTACGCGTACCAAGGTGCCACCCTTGGTTGGGACGCGGTCGATGCGCTGCGCGCGGCGCACGAATCGTGGTGCCTGCGTGCGGACCACGTCCTGCTGTTCGACCTTCCGGTGGAGGTGGCGATCGCGCGTGCTGAAGCCCGAGGCGCGACCACCCCCTATGAAAAACAGGCCTTCCTGGAGAAGGTGCGGGCCAACTACCTTCGGCTTGCGGCGGCCGAACCGGACCGTTTCACGGTGATCGATGCAAGCCGATCGGCCGACGCCGTGGCCGCCGAGGCGTTGCGCGTCGTCGAAGGCTTGGTGGATGCCGCTCAGGCGTAGAGCGGCTCGGCAGCAAGGGTCAATTCTCCGCGCTCGTACCGCTTGATGGCACCCAGGAAATCAGCCTGGGTGACCGCCTCGCGCTCGGCCCGCACGGCACGCATCCCCGCCTCCATGACGATCCGCTGCACGTCGGCGCCACTGATGGGGCCGGTCTTGGCGACGATGGCGTCGAACCGTACGTCGTCATCCAGACGCAGGTCGCGGGTGTGGACCGTGAAGATGTGCTGGACACCTTCCGGGCCTGGCAACGGCACTTCGATGACCCGATCCAGACGCCCGGGGCGAAGCAGCGCGGGGTCGAGGATGTCGGCGCGGTTCGTCGCCGCGATGATGCGGACATCGCCGCGCGGCTCGAAGCCATCCAGTTCGGCCAACAACTGCATCAAGGTCCGTTCCACCTCACGGTTGCTGCTGGTGCCGTCATCCGTGCGACGAGCACCCAATGCATCCAACTCATCCAAGAACAGGATGGATGGCGCCTTTTCACGAGCCAGCTCGAAGACCTCGTGGACGCGCCGCGCGCCTTCCCCGATGAATTTCTGGACCAGCTCACTGGCGACCAGGCGCAGGAACGTCGCTTCCGACGCGTTGGCCACGGCACGGGCGATCATGGTCTTGCCCGTCCCCGGCGGTCCCTGCAACAGGACCCCCTTGGGCGGGATGACGCCCAACTTCGCGAACGTGTCCGCCTTGGTGATCGGGAATTCAATGGTCTCGCGGACCTCTTGGAGCACCTCGTCGAGGCCTCCGATGTCATCGTAGGTGACCGTGGGCCGGGCGGCAAGTTCCGCATGGGCGACGACCGGATCTTTGCCCGATGGAAGCACACCCACGACCGTCAGGTTGCTCTGGTTCAGGCTGACGCGAGCACCCGGCCGAAGGCGGGCCTTGTCCACGAATTCGGCGGCAGGCACCACGAAATTCGGACCGGTACTCGATTTGATGACGACCCGTTCATCTGCCAGCACGTCCAGGACGTGACCGACGATCAAGGGCGGGTGCTTGATCTTCTCCAACTCCACGGTGAGTCGCGAGACCTCCTTGGTGAGGTTGCGCACTTCCTCCTGGAGGTGCTTGATCTCGCTGCGTGCCTTGCGGTTATCGCTGCGCAGATCAGCATTGCGCTTTTCGAGCTCGCGGGTGTCAGTTTCCGTCACTCGGGTCGCATTCATATGGAACGGGCGTTTAGGAGTTGTTGTCAAGGCCGGCGACCCCGTCTGCCAGGAGAAAACCATGGAATGCGAGATGTGTGGCAACCAGACCACGACCCGTCGATACAGCGTCAGCGGCACCACGATGAACCTTGGCGCCTGTTGCAGCAAATACGGGCAGCCCATCGATGCGCCCGCCCAGGCTGGCACCGCAGCCAGCCGCCAACAGGGATTAGAACGCCGTGCGCAGCGCATGACGAGCCGCAGCGTCTACGATCAAGACGCCATGGACCTGGTGGAAGATTTCGGCGCCCGCATCAAGAAGGCGCGGGCCGCCAAGAACATCCCGTACGAGACCCTCGGCACCAAGGTCCATGCCACCGTCCCCCAACTGCACAAATTCGAGCGCCAGGAACTGCGACCCAGCGATAAGGTGGCCAAGGCACTGGAACGTGAACTGGGCATCACGTTGCTCGAGAAGATGGATGTGGGCCCGGCTGCCGTCGGAGGCGTCAAGAAGCCACAAGGGAAAGCGGGCCTGACCATCGGCGACCTGTTGAAGGACGCCATGAAAGACAAATGACCGACATCCGAGAGGCGGTCCGCGTCCTACAGGAAGGGGGCGTGGTCGCGTTCCCGACCGAGACCCTTTGGGCGCTCGCTTGCAGCGCCATGGACGACGAGGCTGTTCAGCGGGTCTTCGAGCTCAAGAAGCGTCCGGAAGGTGTCCCCCTCGCTGTCGGTTGCCACAGCTGGCGTGCCGCACAGGCATGGATCCTGGCCACGCCGCTTGCAGACCGATTGGCCGAGGCGTTCTTGCCGGGGCCGCTGAGCCTGGTCCTGAAGCGGCGAGGCGAGGCGCTTGCGCATGTGGCGCCGACGCTCGACACGCTCTCGATCCGCGTGCCAGACCACGAGATCGCCCTGCGCATCCTGGACGCGTGCGGCCCCTTGGTGATGACCAGCGCCAATCTGCATGGCAGCCCAGACGCGATCACGGCAAACGACGTCCGTGCCGTGTTCGACGTACCGGTCGTCGGGGACCGCGTACCTGGCACCGCGAGCACGGTCGTGGATGCGACGGGCCAAGAGCCGGTCATTCTACGCCAGGGGATGCTATCGGAGACCATGATCCAACAGGCTTTGGCCCAAAGCCGTTAAGCAGCACGGGCCACTGGATGGGTCGTGCCCGTCATCGAAGACGATGCGACCTTCCAAAAATGGCTGCAAGCCGGGACCGTAGCGGCCCAGGCACTTGAAACGGGTGCGGCCGCCTGCAAGGAAGGGCTGCCGATCGTTGAATTGGTCGAGATCGTCGAGGCACAGATCCAACAGGCTGGACTCGGCATGGCGTTTCCGTGCACAGCCAGCCTGAACGAATGCGCAGCGCACTACACGCCAGACCACGCCGATGACTACAGGCTGCAGGCCGGCGATCTTGTGAAGCTGGATTGCGGCGCCGAGCTTGATGGCGCCCTGAGCGACAACGCCATCACGATCGAGGTCGGCAGCGGGGGGCAGCACACGGAGCTGATCAAGGCGAGCGAAGCGTGCCTCGAGACGGCCGTCAGCATCCTGGGGCCCAACTGCAATCTGGGCGACGTGGGCGCGGCCATCGAGCTGACCGCCAAAGAGCACGGGTTCAAGACGATCCAGAACCTGACCGGCCACAGCTTGGAACGGTTCAACCTGCACGCCGGCCTCACCGTACCCAACGTGGGCATGAAGATCAAGCGACGCCCGCGCATCGGCGATGTCCTGGCCTGCGAACCGTTCGTCACGGACGGCACCGCCGCCCGTGTGGGCGACTCGGGGCCCGGCAACATCTACCATTTCCAGCGACAGGCGCCGCAGCGGCTTCCAGCGGCCAAGAAGCTCGCCAGCGCCATCCAGCAACGCCACCCGAAGCTTCCCTTTGCAGAACGATGGATCAAGGACGTCATCGACCCGAAGAAACTGCGCTTCAACCTGAGCCAACTGCAAAAGGCCACGGTGATCAAGCATTATCCGGCGCTGTCTGAGATGAGCGGCGGCATGGTGAGCCAACGGGAAGCGACGCTCATCATCACGGAAGACGGCTGTGTGGTCGCCACCGACCCGGCCGGCCCCAAGGTCGTCCTGTAGCGCCTCTTTTGGCGGTGCAAAGGGTCAAGAGGCCCGGCCCAGACTCTCGGCCATGCGTCTGTTTGTGGCCTTCGCCCTGACCGCTGTCGTGCTTGCCGGCTGCATCGGTGAAGATGAGCCCGAAGTGGAGAATCGACCCGAAGCCCCCGGACCTGCCAGTCCGGCCCCGCAGATCCCCGTCGCGCCTGATCCGAACGTGTTCCTCGGGACCATCGTGAACGACCACGGGACCGGCGAAACCGGCCATGCCGGCCATCAGATCCCGGTTCTCCACGCAGAGGCATACAACTTCGATCTGCTCGACTTCGACGCGTTGTCGGAAGGGCTTGTGGGCCCCAGCAGCGGCTTCACCGAAGTCCATGTGGCCGGGGACCTGGCCGTGGTGACCTCCTTGCTTGGCAGTCGTGGCGCCACGCTCGTGGATGTCAGCGACCCCCGAGACCTACAGGTATTGAGCCACATCTACAACCTGGACGACAACTGGGACGCGCGCATCAGCGAGGACGCCCGCTACCTGTTCCTCGGCTGCCAGGGAAGCAGCGCGTTCGACTGCACCGGGATCGAAGCCAACGGCGACCCGCCCGGCCCCAGTGGAGGGCTCGTGTGCGCTCCTCTGGTCACCTGCCCGGGCCGGATCGCCATCTATGACATCGAGGATCCCAGTTCGCCGGTCTTCGTCGATGCCGTCGAGATGGGTTTTACGCACAACGTCTTCACCTACATGCGTGACGGCAAGCACTACTTCATGAACGCCGGCATCCACATCGCCGAATGGGACCCCGAGAACGGCACGGTCCAGACCGGCGTGGCCAACATCCCGGGTCAGCACGACATGGCCGTGCAGTGGCACCCCATCAACCAGACCTGGCTGCTGTACACGGGGACCAACAGCATGACCATCCATGATGTCACGGACCCGTTCGAGCCGGTCTTGGTGGGTACCCTCGAGACCGGCCCGAGCGGCTGGCACGAACAGACGCCCATGCCTTGCCTCTTGGACGGGCGCCATATCACCATCGGGGCAGGTGAATCGCCAAGCGGTCTGGCCGGCCAGATCAACGTCATCGACACCACCGATCCCAGCAATCCGCTGAGCGTCGGAGTTTGGCAATTGCCCGATGCCGGCGACCTGACCGCCCAGCAGAGTTACCGATTCAGCCTGCACAACGTGGACGGAAATTGCCAAGGCCAGGTCGCGGTCGGTCACTACCATGCCGGGGTCTGGGTGTTCGACATCAGCACCCAAGAACGCCAGGCCGATCCAGTCACGATGGGATACTACCTGCCCCATGAACTGGCCCCGGGACTTGCCTGGAGCCCGATCAACAGCGCCCCGATCGGCGCCTTGGTGAGCGCGGACACGCCCAACGTCTGGACGGCCCAGTGGTCGGCTGACGGGCAGACCTTGTTCGTACCGGACATGTCGACGGGGCTCTATGCACTCGCGCCGACCTGGGAATTCGAGGCCTAACGCATCAGGTCATCGGTCGTCGCCGTGACGGCTTGCTCCAGCTGGGCCAGGTTGCGTTCCATGCGGTCGATGACAGCCAGCGCCTCATCACTCAGGCTCTCGCGCTTCAGAAGTGCCAAGGACAAGGCAAGAGGTGTCATGGGGGTACGCAATCGATGGGCCAGGGCATTGCGCCGAAGCCTGGGGTCCTTGCGTGTCAACAATTCGTGCACCATCAAAGCGACCTGCCGGGCCATCAAGAGATCACCTGCCTGGCCTGCGATCAGTTCCAACACAGCACGGTCCTTTTCGGCCAGCGCGCGGGGTTCCTCGTCGATGACGCAGATGGTCCCCATTCGTTCCCCGGTGGGGGCCTGGATGGGTGCGCCGGCGTAGAACCGGATGAACGGCTCGCCAAGTACCAGCGGGTTGTCCTGGAACCGCGGGTCGTTTTCGGCATCCTCCACCACGAACACCTTGGCATCGAGGATCGCATGGGCACAGAACGCATGCTCCCGTGGCGTCTCTTGGGCCGCCAATCCGACCCGTGCCTTGAACCACTGGCGGTCCTCGTCCACGAACGTCGCAAGGGCGATGGGTGCATCGCAGGCCAGGCTGGCCAGCTGGACCAAGCGGTCCCATGCGGCTTCCGCCCCTGAATCCAAGATCTGCAGGCGCCGCAGCGCTTCCATGCGTTGCCTTTCGTTGCCGGGCAGTTGCGCTTTCACAGCTTGGTGTGGCCGCCCAGACTCCAAAAAGACGCCCTCAGGGGCAAACAGGCCAAAGGGAGATCAGCCGACGACCTGTTCCCACTTCTTGAGGTGAAGCACGGAACTCAGGCTCTTGCCCCGCTTGATCTCTTCGCGGAGTCGGTTCTCTTTTTCGTGGACCTCGAGGCTACGGTTGGCGATCTCGTGCGCTTGCTCTTGGGGCACGACCACCACGCCCATGTCATCGGCAATGATCCAATCACCATTGCGGACGGTCTGTCCACCACATTGGATCTCCAGACCGATCTGTCCATGGCCCTTGGGCTCGCCCGCATTGGGCACGACCCAGCGACTCCAGACCGGGAACTCCATGGCACGGATGTCATCGATATCCCGCACCGCCCCGTCCGTCACGACGCCGGCGATGCCCTTCTCGACGCAACTGGTGCTTGCCAGTTCACCCCACATGGCGGTCTGGCCACCCCGCTGATCGATCACGATGACCTCGCCTTCGTCGGCCACGTCGATCGCTTCCACCGTCTTGGCCCAGTCACCGTCCGCCGTGAAAACCGTGACCGCGCGTCCCGCGATGCGAGGGCCCACTTGGCGCGCCTGGATGCCGGCATCCATGGCCCCCTTGCGGTGCATGGCGTCGCTCACGTTGCTGGTGCTGCACTGCAGGAAAGCCTGGCGAAGGTCGTCTTGGCCGTATCGCTTGAACATCTCTGTGGGGATGACCTTCTCGTCTTGGATCGCTTCCACGAGCTTGGCCGCCTCCCCGGTCAGATCTTCGGCCTTCGTCAAGGCACCCCCGACGATCAATACGCTCGCGCCGGCCGTGACGCATGGCCCCACGGTCTCGGTGTTGAGCCCACCCGCCACCATGACGGGAATGGTGACCGCTTCGGCCACCTGGGCCAAGATCTCCAAAGGACTCGCGCCGACCATCTGGTCATCGATGCCCATGTGCAGACAGACGTAGTCGCAGCCGAGCCGCTGGGCATCCTTGGCCCGCGCCACCTTGTCGGGCACGGAGATCAGATCCATGTAGACCTTGGCACCGTATTTGCGCGCCGCCTTCACGGCCTCTTCGAAGGTCTCGTCGCTGGCAGCACCCAGGATGCCGATGACGTCAGCGCCCGCTTTGGCGGCGATCTCGACTTCGAACGCGCCCGTGTCCATGGTCTTCATGTCCGCGACGACGACCTTGTCCGGAAACGCCTTCTTCAAGGCCCGGACCGCTTCCAGCCCCTCCGCCTTGATCAAGGGGGTTCCCGCCTCGACCCAGCTGACGCCCCCCGCGACCGCTTCGCGGGCGTATTGCAGGGCGCGGTCAAGATTGACCTCATCGAGGGCGATCTGGAGCACCGGCTTGTCCATGGCGTTGCCAGCGACTCGGGCGCTTCAACTTTGGGGAGGGCAGGCGGCCTTCTCCCCCTCACCCTCGGTTCAAATAGGGCTGGCGAAACAAAATGGGACCGTGAAGCAACAGCAGCGCGCATCCCAGACTGCGCGCCAGTTCGAGCGGGCCCAGCGGCTGGCGGGGATCGGAAGTTGGGAGTGGGACATCCCTGGAGACCAGATCACATGGTCCAACGAATTGTACCGACTCTTCAATGTGGAGCCAGGCGATTTTGAACCCAGCTACGAAGCGTTCCTCGAGCTGATCCACCCAGACGACCGCCAAGAAGTGGACGCCATCGTCCAGGAAGCATTCCGTTCAGGCAATCCCTTCGAGGTGACCCACCGCGTGGTCCATGGGGATGCGATCATCCGTGGCCACGGTGCTGTGGAATCCAAGCGCGGGCGCCCGGTCCTGATGTACGGGATCGCCCAGGACATCACAGCCAGCAAGACCGCGGAAGATCGGCTGCGGAGCCTGCTGCAAGCGACCCCTGACCCTATCGTGCTGGTCGATCGAGCGGGCACCATCCAGTTCGCCAATGATCAGGTCCGGGAATTGTTGGGCTATGAACCCAAGGAACTCTTAGGGGCGGCCGTCGAGATGCTGATTCCGTTCGACCTGCGCAGCGTCCACCGCGACCATCGTAAGTCGTTCAACGCGAATCCACGGCGACGCGCGATGGGCGAGGGGCGTGAGCTCCTTGCGTTGCATCGAAACGGCACCAAGGTGCCGGTCGAGGTCAGCCTCGGACCTTTGGATCTGGACGGCGAACACATGGTGCTGGCGGCCCTGCGCAACGTCGAGGATCGAAAGCACGTAGAAGCAAAATTGCGTGCCAACGAGACGCGGCTTCGTGCTGTCGTCGAGAACGCGCTGGACGCGATCATCATCCTCGACGAGCAAGGACGGGTCAAGGAGTGGAACCCGGCAGCCGAGTCCATGTTCGGCCGCCCGCGCGACGCGGTGATCGACCAGGATTTCATCACGCGTTTCGTGCCAGCCAAGCAGCGGCGTCGATTCCAATCCATGGCTGGGCGCGTCCTGAAGGGACACCAGGAAGTCTGGGAAGGCCCTCTGCTGCGAGGCGAGGGAGCCGAAGGGCCAACAGAGATCGGCGCAGGCCCCATGGACACGGACGAAGGACGATGCCTCCTCGCGATCTGCCGCGATCTGTCCGAACGACGTCGCTCAGAAGCCGCCGACCGGGTCGCCTTCGAGCGCTTGCTCGAGATCCAGCAGCTCAAGGAGGTGAATCGCATGAAGACCACGTTGCTGAACACGGCAAGCCATGAGCTGAAGACCCCGATGACGCCGCTTCGGCTGCAGCTTCACTTGCTGTCGACGGGCGCCCTTGGACCCCTCACGGACAAGCAGCAGCACGCCGTCAAGGTGCTTTCACGCAACGCGGAGCGGTTGTCTGATCTGATCGCCGACGTACTGGATGTGGCAAGGATGGAAAGTGGTCGACTCAACCTCTCCCACAAGCCCACCCAGATCAACCTGCTCATCGAAGAAGCGGTCGAGATGTTCGCCGAGACCGCGCGAAAGGAAGGCAAACGGATCGAGATCGAGGCGCCGCGCCACGTAGTGGACATCGACCCGGACCGGATCCTGCAGGTGCTGATCAACCTCATCAGCAACGCGCTCAAATTCAGCAACGACGGCGGCATGGTCCATGTGCGCGCCACCCCGACGGACGGCGTCCGGATCGAAGTGACCGATGAAGGGCTGGGGTTGGACCCACGCCAGATCGGTCGGCTCTTCGAGCCGTTCTCCCAGGTACATGATCGCAGCAAGGTCGATGTCGCCGGGACCGGGCTCGGCCTGTACATCTGCAAAGCGATCGTCGAGGAGCACGGCGGAGAAATGGGCGTAGACAGCGAAGGGCCCGGCAAGGGCTCCACTTTCTGGCTCGCGTTGCCCCCGACTCCCCCTGACGAGAGCGAAGAGGGCCCGGGGGAGTAAGCCCCGGTTTTATCTATGGGGACCCGGGAAAACATCGGGTGTGGACAATGGAATGGCAGCCCCGGAGGGTGGCTTCTTCGAGGGCCTCGTGGACCGCCTCGGAAACCTCCTGGGAGACCGGGCTGGACGCGCTGCGCTCGAATACGCGGCCTTCAGCGAAGGAAAACGGGTCGCCAGCGGCTACGGAGCGGGTCAGATGAGGCAACTCTTGGACCGGCTCGATGCCATGCTAGGCCAGCACACCACCGTCGTGGACGAGGGACCCCCATGGATCCTGCATGTCAGAGAATCCAGGCTGCTCGAGGAAGAGCACGGCCTGCTTGCAGGCATTTGCCTTGCAGTGTTGTCCGGCGCCTGCGGTGACCTGCATGGAAAGACTTGCGAAGCCAAGCTGATGGATCGCTTGAGTGACGGCACGCATGTCGTGGAGGTCGGCGATGCCTGAACCAGAGAATCCCGATCTGCGCAAGCTCTTCGAGGTGTGGATGGACGATCGCAAGAAGATCCTCATCACCGTGTTCTTCCAGGAGAACCCGGGCGTGGTCGAATCCGTGGAAGGCCTTGCCAAACGCCTCGGCACGACGTCCGAGGACATCCGTGAGGCGATCGCCGACCACTTGAGCCTCGGGCTTCTCAAGGAGCGGACCATCAGCGGCAAGAAGGTGCTGGTCTACGACCGCAGCAAGCGAAGAGACCTGGAGGAATTCATTGCCGAGGAACTCCAAAAACGCATGGAGGGGGACCCCGAATGAAGCGACTACGCACTGGCGTGGAGGGCCTTGATGAGATGATCGGCGGCGGGTTCCTTCCCGGCGATTCGGTGCTGGTCGCAGGCAGCCCGGGATGCGGCAAGACCACGCTCGGACTCCACTTCCTCGCTGCCGGTGTCGAGGACAACGAACCGACCTTGTACGTGACCTTCGAGTACCTCCCCCAACAGATCTACCGGGACGCCGAGGCCCGCGGATGGGACCTACGGCAATGGGAAGAAGACGGCAAGGCGCAGGTCATCTGCACGAGCCCAGACATGCTGCTTGGCGACTCCACGCCCGGCAATTCTCTGCTGGAAGAAGCCATTGAATCGATCGGCGCCAAGCGGCTCGTCATCGACTCCATGACGTTCTTCGAATTCATCGGTCGGGAAGAAAAGGAGCTTCGGACCGACCTGGCCGGGCTCATGAACCGGCTGCGTATGCTCGACGTGACCACGGTCGTCGTGCACGAGATCCCACAGATCATGGGTCCCGCCGTCCAGATCAGCCAATGGGGCCTGGAATTCCTGGTCGATGCGGTCATCCTACTGCGCTACGTCGAGCTGGAAGGTGAACTGGAGAAGGCCATCAACGTGCTCAAATTCCGAGGCAGCGACCACGACCGGCGCTACCGGGTCTTACGCTTGGATGACAAAGGCATGCACGTGGGCGGTGAATACGCGGGCGTCGAGAACATCACAGGTGGTTCAGCCCGCCGCAGCATCCGAGAACGGGCCAAGGGGTTGATCTGATGGCCGTCCTTGACTACGTAGCAGGTTTTACGCTCCTGGTCGGCGCCCTTTATCTGTACATCGGGCGGGTCGTGAGCCGGCGTGCCGTCGGGCCAGAAGCCCAAGGCGCGCAGAACGCGTTCTTGGTCTGGTGGTACGGACTCGGGGCATCCCAGCTTCTCAGTGCACTCCAGATCATCATGTTCCGCCTGGACT
Organism: Thermoplasmatota archaeon; assembly: GCA_041638175.1. Lineage (GTDB taxonomy): Archaea > Thermoplasmatota > E2 > JACPAO01 > JAHFTW01 > JBFKXH01. The sequence goes on along the minus strand of JBFKXH010000001.1, from coordinate 2,150 downwards.
CCCTGAGCATCCCCATGTACCAGATCCTCGCCCAGGTCAACCTGTTCCTGGTGGTGGCAGCCCTCTGGGGACTGCTCTACTACCTGATCTACCTGTACAGTGGCAATACACGCTGGTTCTGGCCGCTGACCGGATTCTACGCTGTCTACTATGTATGGCTCGTCTGGCTCATCGTGACCGGACCGGCGATCCAACAGATCGTGGACGATCGGTGGAGCCTCGGGACCGTGCCTGAATCCAGCTTTTCCACGGCGGCCCTGATGGTGCTGCTGTTTGGCTTGATCGGCCCCCAGATCGGTGCGGCGATCGCCTACCTGCGGCTGTTCCGCCGGCTGACCGATCCAAGCCAGAAGTATCGGGTGGCGATGGTCAGCATCGCCATCATCATCTGGTTCGGCCTGGCCTTGGTCTCGTCTTTGGTATCCGCGGCGACCGGCAGTGATTTCACGGACGGCGACGCCTATCAGCTCTTCCAACGAACCATCGGGTTGGCGGCCGTACTGGCCATGCTGTTCGCCTATCGTCCGCCGCGCAGGCTCCAAGAAAAATACGGCATCCAGCCGGCGTGAACACTTTTGTTGGACCTCGAAGTCGCCGACCTGTGCTCAAAGTGGCGCCAAGCATCCTGTCCGCCGACTTCGCCGACCTCGGCGCCGGGGTCCGCATGGCCGATGAAGCCGGCGCGGACTGGATCCACGTGGACGTGATGGATGGCCGTTTCGTGCCCAACATCACCATCGGCCCCCTCGTGGCAAAGGCGATCCGCCCCCACACCGACCTACCGATGGACTGCCACTTGATGATCGAGCGACCCGAGGAACACGTCGAACAATTCGCCAAGGCGGGTGCTGACTACATCACCGTCCACGCGGAGGCGTGCCCGAACCTGCATCGCAACGTGCAGCAGATCCACGACCTGGGCGTCAAGGCGGGCGTCGCCATCAACCCAGGCACCAGTGAAAAGGCGCTGGAATACGTCATTGGCGACATCGACCTTGCACTGGTGATGACCGTGAACCCCGGATGGGGCGGCCAATCGTTCATCGAGGCGACCCTTCCCAAGATCCGGCGCATCGCCGCGATGGCCCGCGCCGCCGATCGTGACACGCCGCTTGAGATCCAGGTCGACGGCGGCGTCAATGGTGACACCGCCCGATGGTGCGAGAAAGAAGGCGCCACCGTCGCCGTGGCCGGCACCTTCGTATACGGCGCCGAGGCCCCCCGCGACGCGATCCAAGCCGTCCGCGGCACCCAGCAAGCGCTGGCGTAGCATTTTGAGCCATCCAGCGTTGGTCCCGTTGTGCGATGGTGGCTTCTCCTGTTGATCCCAATGGTCTCAGCGCAAGGCCTACCCGCAGAACTGGTAGGGACGAGCTTCGAGCATTCCATTGAGACGTGGAAGAGCGGCCACGAAGGCGGATACCAGGACGGTGTCCGGGCGGTCGGCCCCTGGCAAGCCAGCCTGGGGACCTCCGCCGCATTGACGTTCCGAGTGCCTGGCTCGGATGGATGGCACTACCAAGCCACCCTGACGGACGGCGAGACCACCGTGGAAGGCGTTGCCACCAGCGTCGGCGAGCGGGTCACCATCCGCTTCGACGTGGACGGGCAAAGGCCGCTGCTGGACCAAGCAGAGATCCCGGCGCTCCTGCCCGGCCTGTGGCGTTACCACATCACAGGGTTCCCCGGCGATGGCCCGTTGCCACCGACCAACCCGGCAGGCAGCGCCTCGGGCGTCCTCGAGACCGATACGCTTCGATTCCTCGGCGTGCTGGGCGCGGATGGATTCTTGCCGGGGATGTCACTTCCGGAAGACCTTCTACCGAACATCCGTGAGGTCGGCGCTGGCAAGACCACCTGGATGCCCACCAAGACCATGCCAAGCCTGGCGATGGCGATCCAAGGTACGCCAGGCGCCAACGTCACATTGCGAGGCTGGTCCGCTGCGGGTCCAGGGGCAGCAGATCCCCTGCCGGCCCTGCCAGTGGACCCGACCGAGGCCCTGGATCCAGGCACCCAATGGACCCGCATCGACATGCCGCGCGTGCAACTTGGACCGCAAGGAGGTCTGGTGATCGGTATCCCTCCCGACATCGGCAACCGCCTCGTCGTCATGTCCGCCGTCAGTGAGAACGGCGGCAGCGCCACAT